>JAHFDV010000183.1 GCA_023248815.1 Myxococcales bacterium | reverse complement strand
AATGGCTTTCGACCTATTCGCACGCATCTTTCGTGAACGAGCTCACTGCGGCAAATCTAACGAACGAGGTCACCGTCTTCACGTGGAAGGCGAAGAATGCGGGCTCGCCCGCGCCCAGCGGCGCCCAGATCGAAGCTGCCGTGAAGAACTATCGCTACATGTCGAAGCCGCTCAGCGACATCGATGGCATCTATCAGGCGCAGATCCTCTCGACGTATTCCACCAATGTGAATGCGGGCATCAACGGTGGTGCGGGCCTCTCTGGTGCCGGCAAGATCGTCTCGGGTGCAGACACCCTGCCCAACAAGGGCGTGCTCGGCATGCTCAAGGAATTCGACACGACGGATGCGAACGGAAAGCGAAGCTCGGCGAGCTACTCGTACGACGGCTATCGCCCACACCTCACGAATCTCGTGGCGTTGATCGCGTCGGGGCAGATCAAGAAAGGCAGCAGTGCGCTCACGCTCGCGGCCTCGCGGTTGCCCGTCGGAAACGGTGACCTCTGGTACAAAATCGATCGCGGCTACATCGGCTACGCCAAGGGAAAATCTCAGGGGCTATTCGACAGCGCCAAGTCCACGTCGTGGGGCTTCGCATACAGCCGAGCGCTCTGGGAAAGTGCTGTAGCCCCCTATTTGAAGTGAGCCCGATGGCGCTCGCGGGTGAAATGAAGGCGTGATGCCCGCAGGGGATGGATCCTTCGCCGCCACCGGAGGCATCGGTTTCACCTCTGGCCCGTGCCCTCTGCGGTTCTGCCAATGCCTCTAGTTCGAGCCCCGAGTCGGCCATACCGCTAGCAAACGTCGTTCGCTGAAGAGCAATCTTGCTTCATCGGCCTTCGTGATAGAATGAGCGACAAGGGTATGGGGAACGATTCGAGTGCAGAGCTCGAGGCGGCACGCGTGCGCATCCGCGAGCTCGAAGGAGACCTCGCGCGTGAGCGCACGAAGGGTGACGCCTACGCAAAGATGCTCGCCTCGGTGCCGGCGTCGGTCATTCAGACCGACTCCGAGCTCAAGATCATCTTCATCTCGAAGTTCGGCGAAGGCTATGTCCCCGCCGAAGTCATCGGCCGCTACGTCTTCGACTTTGCGCCCCCCGAGGTAGAGCAGATGGGGCGAGCCGTCATGCTGCGCGTGTTCCAAACGGGCACGTCAGAGGTCATGGAAGGCGTCGGCGAGATGAGCCCCGATGGAAAGACCTCTCGCTTTCGGACCTATGTGAGCGCTCTCGACGACTCCGAGGGCCACCGAACCCTCGTGATGATGGCCTTCGATATCATGGGCGAGGTCTCGCGCGAGGCAGCGCTCGAGCAGAGCGAGGAGCAGCTTCGTCTCGCAGCCGAAGCGACGGGACTCGGCCTTTGGAGTTGGGACATCTCGACGGGCGAGTTTCGGTGGAACTCGCGCATGCACGAGATCTTCGGCGATGCGTCGCCGCTCAACGAACGGGCCTTCTTGGCTCGCGTGCATCCCGAGGACATGCCGATCGTGCAGGAAGCCCTAGTTCGCATGCGCCAGACGAACGTGCTCGAGATTCCGCCGCATCGCGTCTCCCGCGAAGACCAGGTCCTCCGCTGGATGATCGCATCAGGCCGCGTGATCGCGACGCGAGACGGGCAGAGCGATCAGCTCGTGAAGCGTCACTGCGTGGGGGGCACGCTCGACGTCACGGAACAGCGTGAAATGCAGTCTCGGCTCATGCACGCAGAAAAAATGGAAGCCGTCGGCCGGCTCGCGGCTGGCATCGCGCACAACTTCAACAACATGCTCTCGGTGATGCTGCCGACCCTCGAGAAGATCCGGCGCGACGCGAAGGGCGGACCGATGCCCGTAGGCATCGAGGAGGCGCACGTCGCTGGCTGGCGCGCTGCGGAGATGGTTCAGCAGCTCATGACCTTCGCGCGCGGAAATGTCGATTCGAACGTCGTCGGCGCGGGAGAAGGCATCATCGACGACGTCGTACGCACCGCTCTTCTCCTCGCCCGAACGACCTTCGGCGAGGACATCACGGTCGAGGAGCGAATCGATCCGTTGGGGCATCACCTCGTGCGCGGGGCCACGGAGATCGAGCAGGCGATCGTGAACGTGCTCGTCAACGCGCGCGATGCGATCCGAGCAACCGAACGCCCCGGAACAATCAGTGTCGACTTGCGTGAGGGACGCCCCGGCGAGACGCCGACCCACGCGCTTCTCACGATCGCGGATACGGGATCCGGAATGCCCAGCAGAGTCGCCAGGCGCGTTTTCGAGCCATTTTTCACGACCAAAGGTTCAAAGGGCACGGGGCTCGGTCTCGCGATGGTCGATACGGTAGTACGTGGCCTCGGCGGAACCGTGTCGTGTCAATCTCGCGAAGGTGCCGGCAGTGCGTTCACGTTCCGCATCCCCGTGGAGAAGGCCCGCACGCCTAGCCCCATGCCGCGCAAAGGCGACGGTGAGCTTGTCTTGGTGGTGGACGACGAGGCGGTGTTTCTCAAAACGGTGAACGCGATTTTGCAAGAAGGCGGCTACCGCACGGCCGTTGCAAGCTCGACCGAGACCGCTTCGAAGCTCCTCGAGGAGCGAAGTGAGGTTGCGCTCGTCCTTCTCGATCGCACGATGCCAGGCTGCTCGCCGATGGACTTGGCGCGATCGATTCGCCGCGAACGCCCCGACATCCGAATCGTTCTATTTTCGGGCCGCGAGCTCGTGGACGAGGATCGAGACGCCGTCGATGACGTTCTCCAAAAGCCGGCGACGATGAGCCAGATTTTGGACATGGTGCGGAAGACACTGGGCCGCGAGCGCTCCGCCGCTTTCTGAAACTCCCCTTCGCGATCGCGCTCGATTCTGGGCGCGCGTGACGCTAAAGGTCCTTTCGTGACGATCGCCGTGGAACTCGAACGACAGCTCGTGCGCGAGCTGTCGAAGGCTTATCGCGATGCGAACTCGACCTACTTCAAGGACGCGCTGCGATCTCCCGTTCTCGAGCTCGTCGCGACGGAGGCATTCCTCGGACGATGGAGCAGCGAGCATCGGAGGCTCTCGCTCTCCCGCTCTCTCGTCGTCGAGCGCCCGTGGGGATCGGTCATCGAGGTGCTCAAGCACGAGATGGCGCATCAGTACGTGGACGAGGTGCTCGGTGCGCGCGATGAAGCGCCGCACGGAAAGGCATTCCGTGACGTGTGCGCGCGGATGGGAATCGACGCGGCGGCCACGGGTCTTCCCGACGCACGTCTCGACAATCCCCTCGCCCACAACCCCGTCGTCGACAAGGTCGCACGGCTCTTGGCGCTCACTTCGAGCCCGAACCAGCACGAGGCGGAGGCCGCCGCCGTCGCCGCCCGACGCCTCATGGCGCGCTACAACCTCGAGCCCCAGGACGCGGATCCGTCGCGTGCAGGTTACACCTTCATTCACAAGGGACGCGTGACGGGGCGCGTCGAAGAGCACGAGCGCGTCCTCGCGATGATTCTCGGAAAGCACTACTTCGTCGAAGTCATTTGGGTGCCAAGCTATCGGGCGAGCGAAGGCAAGCGCGGAAGCGTGCTCGAGGTTTGCGGTACGAATGAGAACGTCGCAATCGCGTCGTACGTGTTCGACTTCCTCGCGCGCACCGCCGACGAGCTGTGGGACAAACATCGCAAGGCGACGAACGAACGCTCCAACCGCGACCGCCGCACGTTTTTGGCCGGCGTGATGACGGGCTTCCTCGAGAAACTGAAGAGCGACGAAGCTGCGGCGCGCGGCGAAGGACTCGTATGGGTGGGCTCGAAGGAAGTGAGTGCCTTCTTGCGGAAGCGTCATCCCTACGTCCGCCACATTCGCCATGGCGGCCGCTCGCGTTCCGAAGCGTTCGACGAAGGTCGCAACGCCGGGCGCAACATCGTGATCCGAAAAGGGGTCGAATCGCACGGCGGCCCTCCGCGTCTCTTGGGGTCTTCGCGCTAAAGGGGCTCGCGGCTCGTCGGACGATGGTCCTTGCTTCGCCGGCTCGGGCGCGGTTAAACGCCGGCATGGCGCGCACGCATCAGGGGTCGGGGTCGTCCGAGGTCATTCATCACGCCGACGGTCGCGTCGAGCTCGCACCTTCGGTCTCGCTCGAAGGCTCGAGCCTCTACAGCGAAGACCTCGCGCCGACGCAAATGGCCGCACGCACATGGACGTTCTACACGTTCGCGGCGCTCTGGATCTCGATGGCGCATTGCATTCCGACGTACAAAATCGCGGCGGGCCTCATCAATGTCGGAATGAATTGGTGGCAGGCGCTTCTCACCATTCTCGTCGGCAACTTGATCGTCCTCGGCCCGATTCTCCTGAACTCGCACCCGGGGACCAAATACGGAATCCCCTTCCCCGTCTTCGCTCGGGCCTCTTACGGCGTCTTCGGCGCGAACGTTCCGGCCGTGATGCGCGCGATCGTCGCGTGCGGTTGGTTCGGAATCAACGCGTGGATCGGCGGCGAAGCGCTGCAGGTGTTTTTCAGAGCGATGTGGGCGGGGTGGCCGACTTGTCTCGGAGCCGCGAAGCTCGGCGGCCACTATCCAACGGAGTGGCTGAGCTTTCTCCTCTTCTGGGGGCTCAACATCTTGGTCGTCTATCGGGGCATGGAGCTCTTGCGAAAGGTCGAGAACCTCGCAGCGCCGTTCGTGCTCGTGATGACTGCGGCGCTCGTTTGGTGGGCCGTGCGCGAGGCACACGGACTCGGTTCGATCATGACGAGCGAGGGCAAGTTCCACAACTTCAAAGAGTTTTGGCCCGTGTTCGTTCCGAGCGTGACGGCAATGATCGGATTTTGGGCGACGCTCTCTCTCAACATGCCGGACTTCACGCGATTCGGCCGATCGCAAAAAGAGCAGTCCTGGGGGCAGATCGTCGCGCTCCCGACGACGATGACGCTCTTTGCGGCAATGGGAGTCGTCATCACGAGCGCGTCCGCGAAGATCTACAATGAACCAATTTGGGATCCCGTCCAGCTCATCGGCAAATTCGAAAATCGCTGGGTCGTCGCCATCGCGATGTTCACGGTCGTCGTCGCAACGCTCTCGGTGAACATCGCCGCGAACGTCGTCTCTCCCGCGAACGACTTTGCGAACCTTGCCCCCAAGAAGATCTCGTTCCGCACGGGCGGCCTCATCACGGGCATCGTCGGCATCGCGATGATGCCTTGGAAGCTCGTCGCCGATCCCAGCGGGTACATCTACACGTGGCTTCTCGGCTACTCGGGCGGCCTCGGCGCGATCGGAGGCGTGCTCGTCGCGGACTACTGGCTCATCCGCAAGACCGAGCTCGTGCTGCCCGATCTCTATCGGCATCGCGGCGCCTACACGTTCAAGAATGGCACGAACTGGAACGCCATCATCGCGACCATTTTTGGCTGCTTTTTCGCATGGATTGGCGTGCTCCTTCCGGCGTTGAAGACATTCTTCGACTACGCGTGGTTCATCGGTCTCCTCGGCGCAGGCGCGATGTACGTCATCCTCGAGACACTGACGGCTCCCAAAGCGGAGGCCTCGTCGACCTCGTAGCGGACCTCGATTCGAGAGAATCGAGAACCCCAGGGGCGTGGTGATCCGCAACGCGCCGTGAGGCTCGAAATCCGGCCTCTTTTTACGTCGCGCGCTTGAACGAACGAGGAAGCGGGCTTAGCCTGCATGCCATGAAATCGAACCTCCTTTTGGCCCTTCCGCTGCTCCTTCTCGCGTGTCACCGCGACGAGCCGAAGGTGGAAACCGTAGCGACGACGACATCGGCCGTCGTTGGGTCGAAGACGGAGGCCCCCGCCACGAACACTCCCGTGACGACGACTGCCGCCAAGATCGGGGAGGCTGCGCCCGACTTCGAGCTCGCGGATCTAGATGGCAAAAAGGTGAAGCTCTCGAGCTTTAAGGGAAAGACCGTGGTTCTCGAATGGTTCAACCCGGGCTGCCCCTTCGTGAACAAGTCGCACACGGTCGGCTCGCTCAAGGATCTCGCGAAGAAAGAAACGGCCAAGGGCGTCGTTTGGCTCGCGATCAATTCGGGCGCTGCAGGTCGTGAAGGCGCCGGCGTCGATGCGAATCGCACGGGCGTGAAGACGTACAACCTCGATCACCCCGTCCTTCTCGACGAGAACGGCGCGGTCGGTCACGCGTACGGCGCGACGAACACGCCGCACATCGTCGTCATCAACTCGGCGGGCAACCTCGTCTATCGCGGCGCGATCGACAACTCGCCGGACGCAGAAGGCAAAGAGCCGACGGGAGGCAAGCTCGTCAATTACGTCGAGACGACGCTCACGGCGCTCGCCGCAAACAAGCCCGTCGAAGTGAGCGAGACGAAGGCGTACGGCTGCTCGGTGAAGTACGCTAAGTAATGCGCGCCCGCTTTACCCGCACGAGTGCCCTTCTCTCTGTCGTCGCGGCGACGGCGTTCGTCTTCGCTTGCGGAAGCGACGCCATCTCCGAAGCTGATCCCGATCAGAACGATCCAGACGGCGCCGTCCGGATCGATCCGGACACCGGCGAGCCAATCACGGACGACGGCGGCACTCCGATCGAAGACGGTGCCGGACCGCAAGCGCAGGAAGCGGTGATGATCGGCGCGGGTGACATTTCGTCGTGTAGCGGCACGGGCGGCAACGCTTCGGAAGCGACCGCGAAGATCCTCGACAAGCTCAGTGGCACGATCTTCACCGCCGGCGACAATGCCTACGCGACCGGAACGGACAAGGAGTTCACCTGCTACGATGCGCGCTGGGGAAGGCAGAAGGCGCGCACGTTGCCGGCGCCCGGAAATCACGACTACCTGCAGAAGAACGCCGCCCCGTACTTCAAGTACTTCGGCGCTGCCGCGGGAGATCCGACGAAGGGCTACTACAGCAAAGACGTCGGGCCCTGGCACGTCATCGTCATCAACAGCAACTGCGCAGAGATCGGCGGATGCGCAGCGACGTCACCCCAAGCCAAATGGCTCGAGGCCGACCTCGCAGCGCATACGCAAAAGTGCACGATGGCGATTTGGCATCATCCTCTCTACAACATGGGCAATCACGGCCCGGCGACGGAGATGAAGCCGATTTGGCAGATCCTCTACGACCACGATGCCGATCTCGTCGTGAACGGTCACGATCACAACTACCAGCGATGGAAGCCCCAGACGCCCGCAGGAAAGGTCGATGAAGCGCGCGGCATCGTCGAACTCCTCGTCGGAACGGGCGGCGCCGCGTTCTACGATTTCGATCCCAAGCCTGCGAACATCGAAGTGAACGACAACGTCACGTTCGGCGTCATCAAGCTCACTCTCCGCCCGACCGACATGGACTTCGAGTTCGTTCCCGTCGAAGGACAGACGTTCACGGACAAGGGGACGATCACTTGTCACTGAGAGCACGTCCGATGAACGGACGCGCCCTGAGCTTGCGATGAGCGACGACCCGCTCCCCGCATCCAATGTTCACGCAACCCGCGCGCTCGTCGGCTTGGTCGTCGCGATGCTGGGCGCGATGTTCGCCGTGCATTTCGTGCACTTCGATGGGCCTTCGGGGCCCGCCGAGGCCGCGAGCAGCAAGCCTGAGCAATCTTCTGAGGCTGGGGCCACGAGCGTTCGTGATCCGACGCGGCTCCGTCTGCTCGACGAGGGCAAAGGCGCCTCAGGGCGCGTCGTCTTCGTGAGTCGCGCCACGGGCGAGCTCCGATCCGAGACGAAGACCGGCGCCGACGGCTTCGCGACGTTCTCGATCGAAGACGGTGATTCAGTGACGGTCGCCTACGGCACCTCGCGCTACGAGCTCGTCACCTATCTCGACGTCACGAGCGGCGAAACACTTCTCGCTGGAGATATCGAAGACGAAGAGAAGGAAGCCGAAGAGACGTCGGCCGTGGCACGCTTTCTCGTCGAGCCACCAACGCCACTGCCCGCGGGGACGGCCCGCATCGCGCTCACGATGGGCTCGGGCGACCTCGACTTACCCCTCGGAAAGGGCCGCGAGCTCGCGATTCCCAGAAATCGTGTCGAGGCAAAGACCTACTTCGTCGTCGCTCGCGCACTCGACAAGAATGGCGACGAGCTCGGCGTCGCCGTGGTGAAGCGCGAGGTGAAAGATTCGAGCAAGCTCATGCTTCCCGCGTTCGAGCGCGCGACGGAAGCCTTCACGGTGCGCCTCTCGAGTGCCGTCGCGAAGGGCGAGGTCGCCGTCTCGTTCATGTGGAACGAAGGTCACTTCGAGCGACCGAAAGCGACGTGCGAAGGCGGGACGTGTCGGATCACCTGCACTCCGTCGATGATCGCGCTTGGGCTCACGTCGTCGCCTCGCGTTCGTCTCGAGATCGAAGAGAAAGAGCGCGAAATGGAGCTGCAGGAGAGCTTCGCGGACGCGCGCACGGAGGTCACATTGAACGTTCCCGCCGATGCGCCCGACCTTTTGGCGCGCATTCAGGAGCCGCATTGGACGCCCGCTGGAGGCATCGAGTGGCCGAGTGCCTTTCCACGGACGCTCTCCGTCGTCGACGTTGCATGGCCTCGCGAAACGAAAGCGCACACGTGGCGATTCATCGCTGCGAGCGACCGCCGCGACGTGCCGCCCATCCAGCTGCCGCCATCCCTCGCGGAAAATCGCCTCGATCGCGCCAATGCGTCTCTAGGGGTCGAAGCATTCGTTGCACCTCATCTCTATGATGCGCGTTTCGTTCGCGAACGAAGCCTCGAGGTCCTCGAAGAGCTGCCGCGCGGTGGGCGAATGCTCGAGCTCCGCGCTGGCGAGATGAGCGAGCCCTAAGACCGCCCCGTTCGAGTCGACTTGACCACGTCACGCCTCTCGTGACTTACTCCTTCTCTTTCGCCCAGAACCGGAGGATTTCGAGAATGCCGAGGAATGTCACCGTTGGTCTGATTCAAGCCGCGACACCGTTCGATCCCAGCTGGGACGTGCACAAGATCAAGCAGGCTGGTCTCGACAAGCACCTCCCCTTGATCGAGCAAGCCGGTAAGGCAGGCGTACAAATCCTTGGCCTCCAAGAGATCTTCAACGGTCCTTACTTCTGCCCGAGCCAAGATCCGAAGTGGTACGAGGCCGCCGAATCGTGTCCCGGTCCGACGACGGAGCTCCTCGCGGAGTACGCCAAAAAGTATCAGATGGCGATCGTCGTCCCGATCTACGAACGCGATCTTCCCGGCGTTTATTACAACACCGCCGCCGTCATCGATGCGGACGGAACGTACCTCGGCAAGTACCGCAAAAACCACATTCCGCAGACCAATGGCTTCTGGGAGAAGTACTTCTTCAAGCCTGGAAACCTCGGCTACCCCGTCTTCCAGACCCGATACGGAAAGGTTGGAGTCTACATCTGTTACGACCGCCACTTCCCCGAAGGCGCACGTGCGCTCGGCTTGAATGGCGCCGAGATCGTCTTCAACCCCTCGGCCACCGTCGCAGGTCTCTCGCAATACCTCTGGAAGCTCGAGCAGCCCGCGCATGCCGTGGCCAACGGCTTTTTCGTCGCCGCTTCGAATCGAGTCGGAGAAGAAGCTCCCTGGAACATCGGCAAATTCTACGGGACGAGCTACATCGTCGACCCGCGTGGCAACTTCCTCGCCGTCGGCTCCGAAGACAAGGACGAGCTCGTGATTGCGAAAATCGACCTCGATCTCATCGAAGAAGTGCGCAAAACATGGCAGTTCTACCGTGATCGTCGGCCAGAGACGTACGAGACACTGACGAAGCTCTGAAGAGCAAATCATCCGACCATCGAGGAAGCCATGAACAACATCGTCATCAAAGGTGGAACCGTCGTCACAGCAGACGGTGAGAGCAAGGCCGACGTCCATGTCGTCGGAGACACCATCCATGCCGTCGGCGTCGATCTCGAGGTGCCCGCGGGCGCTCGCGTCATCGACGCGTCGGGCGCGTACGTGATGCCCGGCGGGATCGATCCGCACACGCACATGCAGCTTCCCTTCATGGGCACGGTTGCCTCGGACGACTTTTTCACGGGCACGAGCGCAGCCGCGGCGGGCGGCACGACGAGCATCATCGACTTCGTCATTCCGAACCCCCAAGAACGCATCCTCGACGCTTACAAAAAATGGCGTGGTTGGGCGGAAAAAGCCGCTTCGGACTATTCGTTCCACGTCGCGATTACGTGGTGGGACGAGACCGTCCGTGCCGACATGGAGACGCTGACGAAAGAATACGGCGTCAACAGCTTCAAGCACTTCATGGCCTACAAGGGCTCGATCATGGCGGATGACTCCATCCTCGTGAACTCGTTCACGCGCGCACGCGA
>JAHFDV010000182.1:8598-10251 GCA_023248815.1 Myxococcales bacterium | reverse complement strand
GCGACAATCTCGACTTCTTCATTGCCTAGGAGCGCGCGAATCGCATTGCGTTGGACATCGTCGTCTTCGACGACGAGAAGCTTCCTTAGGCGCGTGAACCGTGTCGCGATCTGCGAGATCGCCGTCACGAGATCGTCGCGATTGACGGGCTTCATCGTGTAGCCGACGGCGCCCATACTTCGCGCTGCCTGCGCGTAGTCTTCGGCAGACATGATGTGCACGGGGATGTGCCGCGTTGCCGCGTCGCGCTTCAGCCGGTCCAACACGGAAAGGCCGGAGTGGTCGGGAAGATTGAGGTCGAGGATGATCGCGCTCGGTAGGAACTCAGTGGCGAGATGTATGCCCTCGTCGGCGGTCTCGGCGACGAGCGCCTGATAGTCGAGCGAATGCGCGGCATCGCGGACGATCTCCGCGAACGGCGCATCGTCTTCGACGATCAAAAGGACGCGACGTCGCGCGTCGATGGTCCCGCGATCGTCCGTCGGAAAGCGGCGCGTCGCCGAAGTACGAGGTGGGCGCGGCGTCGATCGTACGGGCTCGCTGGGACGCGCGGGAGCCTGGGTCGCGAGCGGTGTAGCCGCTTCGCTCTCGGTGACTTCCGCGTTGTAGTGAGAAGGGAGAGAGAAGGTGAACCGGCTCCCCTTGCCCGGCTCGCTCTCCACCTTCAGATCCCCACCCAAGAGCCGCGAGAGATCGCGCGAGATCGAAAGGCTGAGTCCGGTTCCACCGAATCGGCGATTCGTCGTCCCGTCGGCTTGCCGGAACGCTTCGAAGATCACCTCTTGTTGATCCTTCGCGATGCCGATGCCGCTGTCTTTCACGTGGAAGAAAAGCTTTTCGTCCGTTCCGCCAATATCGAGTCGAACCTCGCCCTTTTCGGTGAACTTGAAAGCGTTCGAGAGCAGGTTCTTCAATACTTGCTGTGCGCGCTGCACGTCCGTATCGATCTGGCGGTTCGGATCACCGAGATCGACCACGAACTCGACTCCGCGATCTTTCGCGATCGGCTCGAAAATGCGCCGAATGGGATCCATCAAACGGCCGACCGTCGAGACGGTCGGATTGACGTCGATCTTTCCGGCTTCGATCTTCGAGAGGTCGAGGATGTCGTTGATGAGCGCGAGAAGGTCGTTCCCCGCGCTGTAGATCGTATTCGCGTATTTGACCTGCTCTTCGTCGAGGTTGTTCTTCTTGTTGTCTGCGAGCAGGCGCGCGAGGATGAGGGTGCTGTTCAGCGGCGTTCGCAGCTCGTGCGACATGTTCGCGAGAAATTCAGATTTGTATCGGCTTGCAATCGCGAGCGAGCTCGCTTTTTCAGCAAGGCCCTTTCGTGCAAGCTCGAGTGCGTCGCGCTGTGCGCCGAGGCTCGCGTTGGACGCTTCGAGCTCCTCTTTACGCTCTTCGAGTTGTGCCTGCGCGCCACGAAGCGCATCACTCTGCTGCTGGAGCTCTTCATTGGCGACGCGCAGCTCTTCTTGCTGCGTCTGCAGTTCCTCTCCCTGTCGCTGAGATTCTTCGAGGAGGTCACGGAGCTGAAGTTTGCGCTCGATCGAAGTGACGGCGACTGCGATCGTTTCTTGAAGGCGTTCGACGAGCGAGAGCACACGGTCTTCGATGGGCTTGAGGAAGCCCATCTCGACGACGGCGACGGTG
>JAHFDV010000182.1:3925-8588 GCA_023248815.1 Myxococcales bacterium | reverse complement strand
CTTCGAGGACCATTGGGACGAGCAAGACTTCTACGGGGCCGCTCGTTCCAATGCCGCCGCGTACTTTCAAGTACTCGGCGGGAACATTGCGCAGATGCTGGAGCTCGCCCTTCTCGGCGACTTGCCCGACGAGTCCCTCACCGTGTGCGAAAAACTCGGGCGACGAACCATCCAGCGCGTGGCTCGCCCGACGACGGAATCCCCCTGCATCTCGCGTGTAGAAGGCCGCAACGACCGCGCCAGATGCAGCCGTGAGCGATTCGATGGCGCGCGCACCCGCCTGGACGAGGTCGATATCACCCTGGACCCGCGAGCCGAGCGACACTTGCTGCGAACGGATCCAATTCTGAGCCTCGACGGCATCTCGCGTGCGCCGTTCGGCGTCGAGCGCGTCGCTGTAAGTGCCGGCAACGGCGCGGAGCTGGGTACGCGTCACGAACGACATCACGATCGCGAGCGCCGCGAAGAGCCCCAGCGCGACCCACAGCGTCGTTTGGCTCGTCGTGCGCGACGAGAGCCCGCGCGCACGCCGATATTCTTCTTCGTTGCGAATCACGCGCGACATCGCGTCGCGGAAGGCGTCCATCTGGCGTTTGCGGATGCGCATCGCCGTGACGTCGGCGAGCGTTTCCGTGCGGCCCGCCTCGACCTCCTTGTTCACGTTGAACCAGAATTCGTAGCGTGAGCGCGCCTCGGCGACAGTCTGCACTTGCGCCTCGTTGTCCGCGACGAGCTTCGAGAGCTCCTCGAACGTGCGGGTAGGAGACGAGAGCCGATAGGGTTCGAGGAAGTCGGGCTGCTTCGTGACGAGAAAACCGCGGAGCCCCGTTTCCTGATCGAGCACCATCTTCTGGGCTTCATAGGCCTTGCCGATCACGGCCTCAGAATGTTCGACCCATGCGGCCGCATCATTCATGCGGATGATCTGCGCGGTCAATACGATGCCGACCGCGAGCAGAAATGCGAGCGGAACGACGACGGCGAGTGTGAGTCGCCGGGAAAGCGTGGGGGACGCGTCGGCGACGATTGGGGCGTTCAACGCGGCCGAGAAAAGCACGACTCGTGCCTATTTCGCGGCCGACCCGCGGTTGAATAATGCGGCGCAGAGTGGGCTCTTGTCGGTCGTGAAAATGCGAGAGGCCGTGGCAAAATGTCGCAAGTCAATCTTGTGAAACATTTTCGCCACGAGGTATCGATGCGGCAACTTCGAGGCCTTCGCGAGCCAACGGTCTAGGTTGTCGGGGTCGGAGCGAGGTCGAGTCCACGAGAGACCGGCAGATAGATTCCCTTCTCGTAAGTCGCGATCCACGCGACGAGCTTTTCGCGGAGCTCGTGACGGAAGTCAGAGAGGACGTCCGCATTGACGGCCGAGACGAGCACGCGAATCTCGATCGTCTTCTCCTTTGCATCCGTCACTTGGACTTTCTTCGTTCGTTTGTCCCATCGAGGATTGTTCACGACGAGACGATCGACCTCTTGCCGGAGCGCATCGATCGGCAAGCCCCAATCCGCGTAGAGCATCACCGTACCGTGCAGTTGTGTTCCGACCTTCGTCCAATTCTGAAATGGTTGTTCAAGAAAGCGCGTCATCGGAACGATGAGTCGGCGCTCGTCCCAGACCTTCACGACGACATAGGTGAGCGTCACTTCCTCGATCGTCCCGAATTCGTTTTCGACGACGACAGAGTCGCCGAGACGAATCGGCTGCGTGATCGAAAGCTGAATTCCTGCGAAGAGCGATCCGATCGTCCGTTGGGCCGCGAGACCGAGGACGATACCTGCGACGCCTGCCGACGCGAGGAGGGATACGCCGAACGCGCGCACGGTCTCGAACTGCGTGAGCATCAGTGCGAGCGCACACGCCGCAAGCGCCATGTTGATCACTCGTCGAAGCACGCTGACTTGGGTGCGCACTCCACGCGCCCGGAAGCCCCGAGTCAATGACTGCTCCGACTCGTTGACCGCGCGTGCTTCGACGATGTTCGAGATCACGGCTACGACGCCGAAGAGCATCCAAGTGACGGCAGCGATCACGAGCGTCGTCACGAGCCGAATGACGACGAGCTCTGGAACGACCGTCAACGAGATGAGCTGTACCGCTCCGTAGAAGCCCACCGCCGTGAAGAGAAGACGCGCGGGGGACCGGAGCTGGACGAGAAGCTCGTCGTCCCACTTCGCCTGCGTGCGCTTCGTGATGCGCCCCAAAACCTTGCCGAGGACGAAGACGACGACGCGACTCGCGATGTTCGCCAAGATCGCTGCAAGGACGAGCCCCATCCATTGCCACCGAGGGAGCCCCAGCGTCGTTTTGCGCAATACCGGCGGGACGGAAGTCTCGAAGACGCTCGGCCCGTGCACCTCGAAAAGCTCCGGAACTCGCGAGAGCGTGCTCGTCGTAAATGCCCAGCGCGCGGGCTCGGCCTTCGTGCGCGCCAAAAGTATCGGCACGTCTCGGCCACCGAGTCGAACGGCGGCAACATGCTCCGTGTATTCGCCGTCGGCAAGATTACCCTTCGGATCGTCGGAGAGGTCGTCGAGCTCGAGAAAGACCGTGTGATTGAGCACCATGTAGAGCTCGCGCGCCAAGGCCGACTTCACGGGGTCGGGTCGTCCCGGAAGCAGCCTCGCGTCTACGACGAGCGCAGCCGTGTCCCACTCACCATGCTGCGCAGCATCGACGAATGTCGTCATCGCGCGTCGAGGTGTCGATAGGTCGACGCCTTCTCCGGCCTGCGCGCGTGCCGTCTTCGAGCCGCAAAAGAGCGCGATGGCCAACGCCATCGATAGGGCGAATCGCAGAAGCGCGCGAGGGCGGCTCGGAATACGAAGTTCTCTCTTCATCACGCACGTCTGTCTCACGATGGGCGTGTTTGCGTAAAGGGCGCATTCGACGCGTCCCCGAGCCTCCTTGGTAGCTGCGGACGCGAAAAAGGCCATCTCCCGAAGAAGATGGCCTTTTCGCGTCGCTCGTTTGAACGGCGATCTATCTCGGACTATTCGCCGGCGACGGGTGCTCCGCCAATCGACGAGCCGTGCTCGGCATGATGAAGCGCCTGCTGGAGCTCGCCCTCGCCCCGATCGACGACGGGCTTGCCCTTCTTTCCACGATTGGCAAACCACCGCGACGCCTGGTCGAAGTACGAGTAGGCGACGGGAGTGGCAAGGAGCGTGAGGAGGAGCGACAGCGATTGACCGCCGAGAACGATGCCGGCGATGGCGTGATTGCTTCCAGAGCCGACGCCGCGCGACACCATGAGGGGAATCATGCCGGCAACGAATGCGAGCGTGGTCATGAGAATCGGACGGAGACGATCGCGATTGGCCTGAATGATCGCTTCGAAGATGGGCATGCCCTCGTCACGAAGATGATTCGTATGGTCGATCTGCAAGATCGCGTTCTTCTTCACGACGCCGAAGAGCACGAGGATGCCGAGCCCCGAGAAGAGGTTGAGTCCTTCTCCGAACAACTTCAGCGACATCATCGCGAACGGAACCGTCAACGGAAGCGCGAGGAGAATCGTGACGGGATGGAGCCACGACTCGAATTGCGCTGCCAGGATGAGATACATGAAGACGAACGAGAGACCGATGACGAGCAGGAAGCCTGTCGCGAGTCGTCCGGATTCCTTCGTTCGACCGACGGGAAAGAGCTGGTAGCCGGGAGGCATGTGCTCGTCGGCAACGAGTTGCTTGATCGCCGCTTCGATATTGGAGTCGCCGGCCCCAGGCGCCGCGTTCGCGGAGATCGTGATCTGACGCTGGCGCGCCATGCGGTTGACCGTCGAAGGCCCGGTCGTTCGCTCGAAGCTCGCCACGCTGAGCACGGGAACGGCACCGCGCTTGGTCGAAGGAACGGTGACGGCGCTGAGCGCGTCGGGCTCGTTTCGGAAGACCTCGTCGGCGCGAACGCGAATGTCGTACTGCTCGCCGCCCTCGGCGAAGGTCGATGTTTTCACACCGGCAACGATGATCTGGAGCGCGCTCGCGATATCGGTCACGCGAACACCGAGGTCGGCCGCGCGATCGCGATCGACCGCTGCCCGGAGCTCCGGCTTTCCGACGATGAGGCTGTTGTCGACGTCGACGGCCCCTGGAACCTTGCGAAGGCCGTCCGTCACGTGCGTCGCGTACTCGGAGAGGCGGGCGAGGTCGGGCCCCGAAAGGACGAATTGAATGTTCGCAGCGCTCGCGCCGATCGACACGGCTTGAACTTCCGCGATGGTGAGGCGGAGGTTCTTCGGAAGACCCGGGAAGATCTGCTTGCGAACCATGTCCATGACCTGGAACTGCGTCTCTTTGCGCTCCTTTGGATCCGTCATGTAAGCCGTGACCTTCGCGAGGTTCGGCGTCTTGAAGTCGTCTTCACCGATGAGGAGGAGCGCATGCTCGACGCCGGGCAGACCACGAAGGTCATGCGAGACGCGCTCGGCGATGAGACGCGTCTCCGTGACGCTCGTACCTTCCGGCGCGCGAATGCTCACTTCGAATTGACCGCGATCGTCTTGTGGCAAGAAGCCGCCCGGAATCGACTTCGAGATGGGACCCGTTAGAAGAAGCGTTCCCAACGAGACGAGGACGATGATCCAGCGACGCTTCATGACGAACGTGAGGAGCGCGATGTAGACATTCTCGATGGGATTGTAGAAGCTGTCGACGAGACGCT
>JAHFDV010000182.1:0-3915 GCA_023248815.1 Myxococcales bacterium | reverse complement strand
TTCTACGTAGCCATTCGCCGAATGACCGTTCGCGCGGTAGGCGTTGTCGGGGTTCGTCCCTTTGTCCTTCGGGTCGGGCTCGTCGTGCGGTTTCAGCCAACGCGCTGCAAGGGCTGGGGTGAGCGAGAAGCTGACGAGAAGCGAGACGGCGATCGCGGCCGCCATCGTGAGGCCGAAGCTGCGGAGGAATCGTCCGGGCATGCCCGGCAAGAATGCGACGGGCACGAAGACCGCCATGAGCGAGACGGTGGTCGCCAAGACGGCGAGTCCGATGTCTTTCGTGGCGAGCACGGCCGCCGGAAAAGGCTTGACCCGCTTTTGCTCGATGAAACGAAGAATGTTCTCGAGGACGACGATCGCGTCGTCGATCACGATACCGACCGCGAGCGTGAGCGCGAGCAGCGTGATCATGTTGATCGTGAAGCCCGCTACGTACATGACGCCGAACGTGCCGATGATCGAGATCGGGATCGCGAGCGCCGAGATGATCGTGCTGCGGACGTTTCCGAGGAACAAGAGAACGACGATCGACGCGAAAATGGCGCCCAAGATGAGGTGCTCTTTCACGGCGGCGATACCCGTGCGAATCGTCCCCGAGTTGTCGCGGACGATGTCGAGCGTCACGCCCTTCGGAAGACCCGCCCGAACTTCATCGAGACGTGCGCGCACGGTGTCGACGACGGCGACGGTGTTTTCGCCCGACTGCTTGCGAATGCGGAGCGCGACGGCGTGTTGGTCGTCGTACTGAGCGTAACCAGTTTCTTCGGCTTCACTATCGTCGACGCGCGCGACGTCTTCGACGCGAAGAGGCCGCTGGCCCGACTCGCGCACGACGATCCGACCGATGGCTTCGACGCTCGTGACCCGGCCTTGCACCCGGAGAGTGAGGCTCGAAGGTCCAGCTTCGATCGCTCCGCCTGGTGTCGTGAGATTTTGCGACGCAATCGCGCGTTGAACGTCGTTGGCCGTGATGTTCGCCGCACGGAGAGCGACGGTATCGAGCCACACGTTGATTTGACGAAGGCGACCGCCGACGAGGACGACCTGTCCGACGCCCGGCATCGACTCGATGCGGCGACGCACGAGCTTGTCGGCGACTTCCGTGAGATCGCGAATCGACTTGTCGCCGCCGACGGCGACCGTGAGCACTGGGGCGGCTCCGAGGTCGACCTTGCTGACGACGGGAGCGTCGATTCCCTTCGGAAGATCGACGAGAACGGTCGCGATCTTGTCGCGTACGTCCTGCGCGCAGCTGTCGATGTCGCGATCGAGTACGAAGGTCGCGATGACTTGCGAAACGCCTTCGCTCGAGGTCGAACGGAGCTCGTCGAGACCGGCGATGGTGTTGAGTGCACCTTCGATCTTGTCCGTGACGTCCGTTTCGATTTCCTCCGGTGCCGATCCCTCGAGACGCGTCGTCACGACGACGATGGGAACGTCCACGTTCGGATACTCATCGACTCCGAGCTTGGCGTAGCCCGCCAGGCCGAGAACGACGATCAAAAGCATCAGAACCGATGCGAACACCGGTCTTTGTACGCATACGCGCGCGAGCCATTGCATGTTTGGTTACTCCACTGCCTGACCGTTACGAAGCTTCGAAATGTCACCTGTGGCGACGAACTCGCCCGGCTTGAGGCCGCTCTTCACGATCGCCGACTCGAGCGCGTTCGGCGCGAGTTGCACGACACGCTCCTCGAGGTGCGTGTCTTTGATCGCGAACACGAACGAGCGCCCATCGCGCTCGACGGTGGCGGCTTTGGGAATCGACGCTGCGGGCTCTTCGCCGACGGGCAAGATGACCGAAGCGAACATGCCGGGGAGAAGCTTGCGCTCCTTGTTGGAGATCTCACCTTCGACGACGACGTCGCGCGTCTCGGGGCGAATGCGTGCGCCGACGAATTTGATCTTGCCGGTGAAGGCGACGTCTTTGTGCGCCGCGACGGTGAAGCTGACGCTGCCACCGGTCTTGACGGACGTGAGGTACGCCTCCGGAACTGCGAACTCCAAGCGCAAGGGATCGATCGATACGAGGGAAACGACGCGCGTGTCCGAACGGACATATTCGCCGGGCTCGATGTAGCGCTCGCCGATGAGTCCGGCGAAGGGCGCACGGATGATGCCGTCACCGACGTTTTGTGCTGCGAGGAGCGAACGCGTCGAGGCGGCTGAAACTGCGAGGGTCGACGTCGTGCAGTTCGACTCGATTCCCTCGAGCTCCTGCTTCGAGATGCCGCCTTTCGTGTAGAGCTCGCGTGCGCGGTCGCACTCTTGCTTCGCGCGTAACGCCTGTTGAGATGCGCTCTCGACACTGAGCTTGGCTTCTTGCGCGGAAAGCGCTGCCGCTCGAGTATCCAGCCTCGCGAGCAGCGCTCCAGCTTTCACTTCGTCACCGCGCTCCGCGAAGGT
Organism: Myxococcales bacterium; assembly: GCA_023248815.1. Classification (GTDB taxonomy): domain Bacteria; phylum Myxococcota_A; class Polyangia; order Polyangiales; family Polyangiaceae; genus JAHFDV01. The sequence goes on along the minus strand of JAHFDV010000182.1, from coordinate 1,506 downwards.
CTGCACGACGCGCCCGTTGGCGTTCGCCGCGAGATCGCTTTCCTTCTCACCGCGAAGGGATCCCGTGAGTGAAAGTGTCCGTTGCGCCACCGCTTCGGTAGCTGCGACGCGCTCGACCTTGACTGGCTTCTCGGGAGGCTTGACCGCCGCGGTTTTCGCCTTGCAGGCGGCGAGTCCCAAGAGAAGGACGGTCGGGATTGCAGTCTTAACGAATCGATTCATCGGAGGCTCCTTTGACGCCATTTTGAACGCGCAAGACGAGTACTTTCCGACCGAGCGAGAGATCGGCTTCGGCTTGGATGCGCGCGACATCGGCTTGAAAAAAATCACGCTGAGCGGTGACGACGTCGAGTTGCGTCGCCGCGCCTGCCTTGTAGCGATCTTCCGAAAGCTCTTTGGCGCGCTTCGCTGCAGAGGCCTGTGCGCGTGCCGCGGTAACGCGCGCGATACCTGCGCGAATGCGATGCCATGCTTCGTAGACGCGATCTTCTGCTTGCATGCGCGAAAGGTCTTCGCGTGCCGCCTGGGCTTCCATTCCCCATTCTTGGGAACGAATGCGCGGAAGCGTTCCCACGTCGAACGACCACGTGGCGATTGCCTGGAGCGTGTAGTTCGCGCTGCGTCCCGTGAAGCCCGTCGCGTTCGTGAAGCGCTCTTGGCCGTTGGCCGCAATCACGGGAATGAGCGTGGCGCGCGCTGCGCTCGCTTGTGCCTCGATGACCTCTTTGTTGGCGCGAGCGACGCGCACGGACGGATGCTCTTTGAGACGACCCATCCAATTGTCGAGCGGCTCGGGCTCTGCGGTCGCGACCTCTTCGAACTGAGCGCCCACGTCGGGGGCGACGCCCGAGAGGGTCTTCAGCGAACGACGTGTCAGCGCGAGCGTGAGGTCTGCATCGGCGACGTCTTGTTTGGCGCGTTCGAGATTCGCCGCGGCCCGCTGGCGATCGAGCTCGGGGGCCGATCCCACTTCGACGCGCCCTTGGACGACCTTGAGATTGTCTTCCGAGGCCTTTTGAATCTCGAGAGACGCCTGCTTCAGGGCTTCGGCGCCGATGAGTTGGTAGTAGGTGCGGACAATCGTCTCTTCCACGTCGAGCGCGGTCGACTCGCGGGTGGCCGTGGCGACTTCGAGACCGCGATTGGCCGCTCTCTTTCGATACCAATTGGCAACGTTGATCAGCGGAACGTCGAGCTGGAGATAGGCGTCGAGCTGGTTATACGGCTGGATGACGAGGGTCGTCGTCGTCCCCGGCAGCTGAAAAGAGGCTTCGTACTGGTTCCGCGTGTAGACGCCCCGGGCCGAAAACACGGGAAGAAGAGTCCCGAGGGCGACATCTCGGTCGGCGTCGGCTTTCTCTTCGGTCGCGCGAGCACCCCGAAGCGTGGGCTGGTGGTCCGCCCCTTTGGTGAATACTTCCAACGGCTGGAGCGCAAAGGCTTGGCTCGTAGAAAGGAGGACAGTGGAGATGAAAAGTGCGGTAGCTCTTGTTTTACGCATGTTCC
>JAHFDV010000569.1 GCA_023248815.1 Myxococcales bacterium | reverse complement strand
CCCGAGCTCGACGGAGTGCGGCCCGTGTTCTCTCCGGCGGTGCCGCAGCTATTTGCCGAGGTCGACAAAGACAAAGCGTTGAAGCAAGGCGTTCCCCTCACCGAAGTCTATGGCGCGCTGCAAACGTTTCTCGGCGGCTCCTACGTCAACGACTTCAGCCGCTTCGGTCGCCAGTGGAAGGTGATGGTCCAAGCCGAGCCCGGCGTGCGCACGTCCCCCGAAGACATCAAGCGCTTCTACGTTCGCAACGGGAAGGGCGAGATGATGCCGCTCTCAGCGTTCGTCACGGTGAAGCAAGTCGTCGGTCCCGAGTACACGGTGCGCTTCAACCTGTATCGCTCCGTCGAAATCCAAGGTGCACCTGCTGCGGGATACAGCTCGGGGCAAGCGCTCGCAGCACTCGAAGAAGTCGCCAAGCAAACGCTTCCGCCCGAGATGGGCTACGCGTGGAACGGCCTTTCGTATCAAGAGAAAGTCTCAGAAGGCGGATCCTCGAAGGTGCTCGGCCTCTCGCTGATCTTCGTATTTCTGATTCTGGCAGCGCTGTACGAGAGCTGGTCCCTCCCCTTCAGCGTGCTCTTGAGCACTCCGATTGCCGTCTTGGGCGCGTTCATCGGTCTCATGTCGCGCCACTTCGACAACAACGTCTACGCGCAGATCGGTCTCGTGATGTTGGTCGGCCTCACGGCGAAGAACGCCATTCTCATTGTCGAGTTCGCGAAGGCGGAGCTCGAAAAAGGAAAGTCGATCATCGATGCGGCCCTCGAGGGTGCGCGCCTTCGTCTTCGCCCGATTTTGATGACTTCTTTCGCGTTCGTGCTCGGTTGCGTTCCGCTCTGGATCGCGACGGGCGCAGGTGCGGCCGCTCGTCGCGTCATGGGTACGGTCGTCGTATCCGGAATGATGGCAGCAACGCTGCTCGGCATCTTCTTCATCCCGGCACTCTTCGTTCTCGTCGAGCGTCTCAAGGCGCGCGGAAAGAAAGAAGCGAAGTCGACTGGGGAGCCGCCAATCCCGCCGGATCACCAGCTTCCTGCGCATGTCGATGCATCGGTGAAGTGACGGCGAGCCACCCCTCGGTTCGACCGTGTGGAGTCGAAGGAAAGCTTCAACAACCCGGCGGATGCGCGATCCCGAATCGCAAGCGCGCAATCTCTTGCAGCTCTTCGGCGAGCTCGAGCGTTCGTGCGGCTGCCTTGCGCGCGAGGTCCTGCGAAGCTTCGTCGATCGCGAGCTCAGCCAGGAGGCGGCGCCCGAGCTCATGATGATGCGCTTCGTCCGGCTGAATCACGTCTCGGTAAATGGCGTAGGTCGCGCGATCGTGCCTGCTCTCACAGAAGCGCATGAAGGCATCGTTGCGTACGACCGCCAAAGCCTCTCGTGTGAATTGTCCTGCGGCGACGCGTTCGACGGTCGTCTCGAGGCTAAGGAGGTAGGAGAGGAGTGGACTTCGGGGAGAGCTCGTCGGATCGTGCGCGCGCGCATCGAAGCCGAGCTCGACGAGGCGATCTTCGATCAATCGGTAGTGCTTCGCTTCGTCGCCCGCTTGTCGCGCGAACGAGAGCTTGGCGCGCACTTCCTTCGTCGTCGCGATCCAGGCCGCTGCACACTCCGTCGCTTCGAGCTCGTTCTTCAATGCCAAGACGAGAAGCTTCTTCACGTCGAGCTCTTCGTCATTGGGGGAAGGCACGCTCGCCTTTTCGCTTATTCGTGCAAGATGCACGCGATTGGTCTCGTCGAGCTCTCGCAGAAAGGCATTGTCGGAAGTCTTGGCGGATGGCTGGCCCATGCGGACAGCGTAGTACGTCACGGCGGAGGGCGAACGAGTCTCCTCACTGCTCCTCGAGATCGTCCTTTGCGTGCCCACTCGTGCACTTTTTTTTCGCATCCTGGGCGTGCACCGATGTGAATCTTCGCGCCGCGTGCTGATGACATTGACGAAGCTCCCTTCCATCTGCTGGAAACCATGACGGTTGACGATTCCGCAAGGCTCACGTGCGCGACACACGAGGACCGGGCTAGGATGACGGAGGTGAACGGTCTTCGACGGTCAGCGATCATTCGCGGCGCAGTGCTCCCCTGCTCTCTGCTTCTCGTTTTGGGGATCAGTTCTTGTCGCCTCGTCCTCGGCATTTCCGCCGAACAAGATGACGATGGTGGAACGAGCGACAGTGGCGGCAGTGGGGATAGTCGAGGCGATGACGCTGGCCACGATGATGGCGGTACGTGCGCGCCGCCCTTCGGCTTGGACGCGTTCGAGAGGAATGGCACGGGCGGCCTTGGCCTCGCCGATGAAGGCGGCCTTTGGACCGTCACGGAACCGTCGGTGATGTCGGTCTCGAATGGGGCGGCGCGCGCTGCTCTAACTGCGGGACGTGGAAGCATCGCGCTGCTTCCGGACGCTCGCAGGGATGTCGACCTCTCCGTCACGTTGACGACGGACAAGGCGAGCAATTCGACTACGGACGGGATCTACGGCTATCTGTACGCTCGTTCGAGCCCGAGCGCTTCGTACTTTCTCTCCGTCGCGATCCAGGGCACCAACCAAGCCGCGCTCGTCATCACGAGGCGTATAACGAACGCACAAGTCCCAGAGACCAACCTGAAGACGCTGAGCCCCGTCTTCGGCATCGAGTACGTGGCGGGTATGCAGCTCCGCCTGCGCTTCCTCGTCGAAGGCACCTCGCCAACGCGCTTGCGGGGCAAGATATGGAGAGTCGACGAAGAAAAGGAACCGACCGCGTGGCTCGTCGAAGCCATGGACACGGAGCCTCTTCTTCAGACCTCGGGGCTCCTTGGCTTCAAAGGCTATCTCTCCCTGAAGGCGAGCGTTTCACCGCTGACGATGACGTTCGACGACTTCATTGCGCGCGAGCCGAATAGCTGCGTTCCGTGAAAGCCGACGCATCGTGACGTTGTCCGCGCTCACGCCCGCATGTCGAGTACGAAGCGATAGCGAACATCTGCGGCGACGAGTCGTTTGAACGCCGTCGCAAGCTGATCGGGCTTTACGATCTCGATGTCGGCCACGATGTCGTGCTCGCCGCAAAACTCGAGCATCTCACGTGTGACGTTCGTACCGCCCGCACCGGAGCTCGCAAGGCTGCGCCTTCCCATCGCGAGGGTGAACGACGAAAACTCGAACTTGTCGGGCAAGCCCACCGAGCAAAGCGTTCCGTCCAGCTTGAGCGCGCTCAGCATTGGGTCGAGGGGATACGTCACGGCAACCGTGTCGAGGATGAAGTCCAAGCGGTGGGCTTGCGCCGCCATCTGCTTGGGATCGGTCGAGAGCACGGTTTCGTGCGCTCCCAGCGCGAGCGCTGCCTCGGCCTTTTTCGGCGAAGTCGTGAACGCCACGACGTGAGCGCCCATCGCGCGTGCGAACTTCACACCGAGATGTCCGAGGCCGCCGATACCGACGATCCCCACCGTCGACCCGGGCCCGACTTTCCAATGACGAAGCGGAGAGAACGTCGTGACGCCGGCGCAGAGCAGCGGAGCTGTCGCTGCGAGGTCGAGATTCTTGGGGATGAGGTAGACGAAGCGCTCGTCGGCGATGTAGCTCGACGAGTAGCCTCCGCGGGTGCGCGAACCATCGATTCGGTCGATGCCGTCGTAGGTGTTGGTCGGGTAATTGCGGCAGTAGATGTCTTCGCCGGCAAGGCAGGCTTCGCATTC
>JAHFDV010000568.1 GCA_023248815.1 Myxococcales bacterium | reverse complement strand
GAGGGCAGCGCGAAGAGCGCCTACGAAGATGGGTGGAAGGCGTGGATGGACGGCGATCTTCAAGGAGCCAAATCTGGCTTCAACAAGGCTGCTTCTGCCGATCCGAAATCGCCCGCTCCGCACTATGCACTTGGGATCGTCAACGAGCGCCTGAGCGATCGTCCAGGCGCTCTCAACGAGTTCCGTACGTCGTTCACGGTCAAGCCCGACTACGAGCAGGGAATGTGCGCCTACGCACTCTCTCTTCTCCGTGCAGGCAACAAGGGCGAAGCCGATTCGTTCCTCACGGACAAGCACGCGAAGCTTCCCGAGTCTGCGCGCATTGCCACGTGCTACGCCGAGCTCAAGTCACAGCAAAACGACAGCGCGACGGCGCAACAGCTCGCTCAGGGGGCGTTGAAAATCGATCCCGACTTCTAAGACGCCATGATCACGATCGCGCGCGACCACTATCGCGCGCATCGAATGGATCTCGCGAAGTACGCGCTTCAGGCGATTCTCGAAGGCTTCGGCGGTTCGAGCCCTGCGCGTGATCCGAACAACCCGGAAGCACTACTCGTTCGCGGCCTCATCGGTCGTGAGCAAGGCGCGCGTCGTCAAGCGATGGCCGACTTCGAGATGGCCGTCTCCAAGCGACCCGACATGGTCGAAGCGCTCGTCCAAGCCGGCTCGATGAAGCTCGAAGCGGGCAACGCCGCCGAGGCGCTTCCGCTTCTCGAAAAGTCTGTGAAGTTCGATCCGAATCACGCGATCGCACACCTCAACCTCGGCGACGCGTATCGTCTGCTCGGCAAGCCCGACACCGCCAAGAAAGAGTTCGACACGGCGCTCTCGAAGGATTCGTCCCTCGCCGTAGCTCACTACGATCTCGGCCTTCTGTATCTCTTCACGCCGAACTTCCCGGGAGCCACTCCGGATTCGCAAGTCACGTCGGCGATCAAAGAGTTCGAGACGTACAAGTCGATGCGCGGTCCCAAGGCGCCTCAGGGCGACGACACAGACGAGCTCTTGAGTCGCGCGAAAGCCAAGCAGGCCGAGATCAAGAACGCGGCTGCCGCGCCACCTCCTGCCGCCGCCGCTCCCGCTCCCGCTGCTGCACCCGCCACCAAGTAAGAGGTTGCCATGAATCAACGTAATTCCATGAAGTCGGTTTCGAAGATCGTGTTGCGCGGAGCAGCCGTGGGGATCGCGTATGCGGCCGTTTCGTTCTTCGGAGCAAAAGACGCCTTCGCGCAGCAATCGGGCAAAGTGATCACGATCGGTGAAGTCACCATCGTGGGCCGCGTTCAGAAGCCGATCGCTTCGGTCGACGTGAGCAAGATTCAGCCAAAGCTGACGCTCGCCGAGCTTCGTCAGCCGTTCATCGATCGCATCGAACAGGCGACGCTCAAAGAGCCTTTCTGAGGCAACATTTTCTTCTTCGTCGTAGCCGCGCTCTTCGTCTTCGGACTTTGCGCGGCTTCGTCGTTTCGGCTGTACAGACTCGCCGAGGACGTTCGCATCGTTGCGGTGAAAGCCGACGAGGTCGACCGCCCCTTTCTTCGCGCCACCCGTGAGCTAGGCGGCGTGATCGATCGCGAAGTTGCGATCGCCGTCGAAGAAGAGAACGAAGGTGATCTCGCGATCGCGCTCATCGACGCCGAACGCGCCGTCGATGCCTACCCGAGACTTCCGAGAATTCTCGGAAGCGTCTCGTCCAGCGGGTCATTGCTTCTCGCAGCCGCTTCTTTGCGTGGCGCGCTGCGCGATACCGAAGAATTCGGTTGGGAGTCGCTCGCCATCCCGCTCGGGATCATCTCGGTCGGAATCTTCGGCACGGTGTTCTGCCTGGCCCTCCAGCGCGAGCTGATCCGTGCTCGAAAGCAGGCTCGGGACGCCATCAATCGACTCGCCGGGCTCTGACCGCAGGGCGGGGGAGTCGGCGTCTCTGGACACTCGCGAAACCGGTGGTTGGGAGTGGGAGAGCAGGCCACTTCATGAAGCGGTGACCCCTCGGAATCATTCGTTCATCTCCCAATCGAAAATGTTGGGAACAAACGTCAAGCTCTGGCACTCTAACGGCCAATGGCGAATCTAGGACCGAACCAGGGAGCTCCTCAAGGCCAACCAGGCCGTCCCGGACAGATGACGGCAGTCATGCGCGCAGTAGCGCAGGCCGCAGGACCCAAAGTTCTTCGCATCGGTCTCGTGCAAAACGGTCGCGTTCTCGAAGAGCGCATCATCAAGCAACGCACGACGGTAACGGTCGGTTCGAACGAGCGATCGAACTTCGTCGTCATGTCGAACTTGATCCCGTCGCAGTTCAAACTCTTCGAGTTGAAGGGCACGGAGTACTGCATCAACTTCGTCGACGGCATGACGGGGCGCATCGCGCTTCAAACGGGCATCAGCGATCTCGCGGCGCTTCGTGGTCAGGCCAAGCGCGAAGGCAACGTTTATCAGGTTCGCCTCACGGAAGAAGCGCGCGGCAAAGTCGTCATCGGTGAGAGCACGTTCCTCTTTCAATTCGTTGCGCCGCCACCGCCGCAGCCCCGTCCGCAGCTTCCGCTCTCCGTCAAAGGTGGGCTCGCGAGCTCGATCGACTGTAACCTCACGATCATCGCAGCGTTCAGCTTCGTGCTGCACTTCGGTCTCGTCGGCGCGCTCTACTCGGATTGGATGGACGAAGCTGTCGGTGACGATCTCAATGCCGTCGCTCTTGCGGACCTCGTGAAGAACATCCCCCCCGCGGCGATCGAAACGCCTCCCGAGACTGCGCAAACGGCAGACAAACCGACCGAGAAGGCTCCCGAAAAATCCACGACTCCTGCAGCGACGAAGCCGAGCGGCGTAGCTGGCAAAGCTGGTCCCGTGAGTGAGAAGACTGCAGCGGCCCTCGAGTCGCGTGCAGAAGCCATGCAAATGCAAATGCTCGCAGCGTTCGGCGGAAGCTCCGCCGTTCAAGGCGCGCTCAATCGCAGCGACATCCCCACGCCAGACTTGAGCGGCGTTGCCGCATCGAGCGGTGGCGTCAGCAACACGGGTGGCGATCTCAAGCTTGGCTCCGGCGGCGGCGGACTCGTTCAGCCGGGTAAAGCGGGCGGCGGTCTCGCAGGCATCGGTGTGACGGGCGGCGGCGGAACGGGCGCAGGCGCAGGTACCGAAGGCAAAGTGAAGGGCCCCACGGGCGACGCGCAAATCGGCGCGACGAGCGCGTCGGTTCCAGTCGCCAACGCAGAACGCGTCGTTGCGGGTCTCCGTCCGAAATTCAAGAGCTGCTACCAGAAGGGCCTCTCGAGCGATCCGGGCATGTCTGGAAGCGTCAAGGTCGTCGTGAAGGTTTCGCCCAACGGCGAAGTCGCAAGCGCCGACAACGGCGGCGGCTCAGGCCTCTCGCCTGAAGTCATCTCTTGCATCCAGCGCGCCGTGCGCAACGCGCAGTTCGACGCGCCGGGCGGCAGCGGATCGACGATCAACATCCCGGTTACGTTCGTCCAATCGAAGTAACGAGCCACTCGAAAGAGCCAGCGAGGGAGCGTGTCCGCGAGGGCGCGCTCTCTTCATTTAAAGTTAGTGAACTCGCTGAGGTCACATGGGGCTCCAAATGACGCAGGACTTGCGGAAGGGGGCGAGATCGAAAGCTGAGACGCTCTTTTCTTGGTGAAAATGGACCCACATTTCATCATCGGAAGCCGATAGCGGCATGTAC
>JAHFDV010000181.1 GCA_023248815.1 Myxococcales bacterium | reverse complement strand
CGAACGACGCCGTGTGCTGATCGTCGACGACGACGAAGTGCTCCTCCGCACACTCGTCTCTCTTTTGAGCCGCTGGCACGTCGTCGTCGGCTGCGAGACCGGACAAGAAGCGCTGGATCACCTCGAAAGAGGCCCGCGCTTCGATGCTATTTTGTGTGATCTGATGATGCCGGAGATGGATGGCGCCGAGGTGTTCGCCGTCCTCGAGGAACAATATCGAGATGCCGCCATGCGCTTTGCGCTCGTGACGGGAGGCGCTCTGTCGGCGCGAGGTTCGGCTCTCATAAGGTCCGGGAAGGTGCAGGTGCTCTCGAAGCCATGCACCCAAGAGGAGCTCTTGAAGACGATCCACGAGCTCGCGATCGAGAGGTGAGGCGCATTCAAAAGAGGATGTGATTGCGATCGAGCACCGATAGCTGGGTGAACCCGCCCATGCTCGCAGGACTCACGAGCGCTAGGCGAACGACGCTGGCGAGCCAATCCATGACCGTGCGCACGCGCAAAGGAACTTCGCGACCGTGGGTGTGGATGAGAGAAACGGGCATCGGTTCACACGTGTGCTGCGGAAGTATCTCGACGAGTGACCCTTCGCGAATGGCGTCTTGCGTACCGATGCGTGGCACTTGAATGATGCCGAGGCCCGCAAGGCAGGCGCTGCTGTAGGCGTCGGTGTTGTTCACGGTGATCGAGCTCTTCATGCGCTGCGAGACCCAGCGACTACCCTTCTTGTATTCGAAAGAAGGCTGGTCGCCGCCGAGACTGAGCGAGTAGTGCACGAGTTGATGGCGGTCGAGATCTGCGACCTTCTTCGGGACGCCGAACTTTCGCAAGTACGAGGGACTCGCGACGTTGACCATTGCGAGGGTGCCCAGCTTGCGTGCGACCAGACTCGAATCGTCGAGCATTCCAATGCGGAGAACACAATCGAAGGCTTCGCGCACGAGCTCGACACGGCGGTCGGTCGTGCTCACGACCATCTCGAGCTGCGGGTGGAGCGCCAGAAACTCCGGGAGGCGCGGGATCACGATGCGGCGCGCAAACGCGATCGAGAGATCGATGCGAACGCGCCCACTGAGAGAGCTCGTGGCTTGGAACATCGAAGAGAGCTCGTCGGCGTCGTGCACGAGCGCTCGCGCGCGGACAGCGAATTGCTCGCCATCGGGTGTGAGACGAACGGCCCGGGTCGTGCGTTGCAGGAGGTGCGCGCCGATTTCTGATTCGAGCGTTTTTACGAGAAGAGACACGCGCGACTTGGGCGTCCCCAGCTGCTCGGCGGCTCGAGTGAAGCTGCCCAGGTCTGCGACCTTCAGAAACACGCTCAGCGCTTCGACGTTCATTGTTCATATATTATGAACAGATTGTCCTAATGTTCACGCATTCTCGACGCGGCGTAGAGGGTCTACAACCATTCTCATGAACACCACGAACGCAGCTCACACCAAGTCTTCTGAGTCTTCCCCTCGGATCGCGCTCATCACCGGCGGCAGTCGCGGCCTCGGGAGGAGCATGGCACTTCACCTTGCCGATCACGGCGTCGACTCGATCATCACGTATCATTCGAACGAGGCCGAGGCGAAGGCCGTCGTCGATGCGGTGATCGCGAAAGGTCGCAAGTCCGCGGCGATTCGTCTCGACGTCGGAGACAGCAAAAGCTTTTCGGCGTTCACGGAGAGCGTGAGGGGCGCGCTAGCGAAGCACTGGCAGCGCGACCGATTCGACTTTCTCGTCAACAACGCGGGCACCGGTGCGTACGCGAGCTTCGCCGACACGAAGGAGAGCGATCTCGACCACATGTACGCGATTCACCTGAAAGGTCCCTTTCTGCTGACGCAAGGACTTCTCCCGGTGATCGCCGATGGCGGACGCATTCTCAACGTGTCATCGGGACTCACGCGCTTCACGATGCCGGGATACGCGGCCTACGCTGCGATGAAGGGCGGCGTCGAGGTGCTGACGCATTACATGGCGAAAGAGCTGGGCGCGCGGAAGATTTCCGTCAACACGCTCGCGCCAGGAGCGATCGAAACGGACTTCGGCGGCGGCACCGTGCGTGACAACGCAGAAGTGAACAAGATGATCGCCTCGCAAACGGCGCTCGGCCGCGTGGGACTTCCCGACGACATCGGCGGAGCCGCGGCCCTGCTGCTCGCTCCCGAAGCGCTTTGGCTGAACGGTCAACGCATCGAATTCGCGGGCGGGATCGCTCTCTGAACGAGCCGACTGTCGGAGCGACCTTGCTCGGAACGATGTCGCTCAGACGGGGGCGGCCGCGGCGTCGTCTCGCTCTCTCAGCGAATGAGTGCGACGGGGCCCCGTTCCCGCGCTGGCCGATCTCAGTAGTGGTCGCCGGCCTTCTGCACGCCGAACGCCGTAGGTTCCGACGCTTCGCCGTTGATCGTCGTTCCGCCCGCTTGAATGCTGCCGGCCATCGAGAGGAACGGCGCGGGGAAATTCAACGTCGGTGTCGTGAGCTCGTCGAGCTTCGTCTTGTGGGCGTCCGTCAGTTTCACGTCGATCGCCGCGAGGTTGTCGTCGAGCTGGGCGACGGTGCGCGCGCCGAGAATGGTCGAGGTGACACCGGGTCGTCCTTGGACCCAGGCGAGCGCGGCGCGCGCCACTGTCGTATCGAGCTCCTTGGCGATCTTCGTGAGCTCGTCGACGACATCGTAAACTTTGTCGTTGACGAAGTGTGCATTCCACACGCGATCTTGCTTCACTTTGCCGGCACTCTCTCGCGTGTAGCGTCCGCCGAGAAGTCCGCCCTTCAAGGGTGACCACGGAGTCACGCCCATGCCGAGCTCTTGGGCCATCGGAATGAGCTCACCTTCGACGGTGCGCTCGAGAAGCGAGTACTCGACTTGAAGGCCCACGAAAGGTGCCCAACCGCGGAAGCCCGCGATCATCTGCGCTTGTGTGGTCTTCCAGGCCGGCGTGTCCGAGATGCCGATGTAGCGCACCTTACCCGAGCTCACCAGGTCCTGGAGGGTCGACATCGTCTCCTCGATGGGCGTGTGCTTGTCCCAATTGTGGAGCCAGTAGAGATCGATGTAGTCCGTGCGGAGGCGGCGCAGCGATTCCTCGCACGCGCGCACGATCGACTTGCGATTCGAGCCACCGCCATTGGGATCGCCGGGGAAGTGGTTGCCCGAAAATTTCGTCGCGATGACGAGTCGGTCGCGCTTGCCAGTTTGCTTCGCGAGGTGGTCGCCGATGATCTTCTCCGAGTGCCCCTTCGTGTAGAGGTTCGCGGTGTCGATGAAGTTTCCGCCGCGTTCGATGTAGCGGTCGAGGATCGCTTCCGAATCGGCAACGCTGCTTCCCCATCCGAGGTCTTCTCCGAACGTCATCGTTCCGAGACAGAACGGACTGACGCGAAGACCAGAGCGACCGAGCGTGACGTAGTGATTGAGTGGCATGGACCTGCGGTTCTTGGGCCACGAGCACCCGAAGGCAATACCTTCGCTGGCGAACTGGGCGAGGCTCAGCCGAAAGCAGACTTCGCTCGCAGTGCGAGCCCCGTCGCGACCGAGACCATCTCACCCCCAGCGCGAATCTTCTCTTTCCCGAATCGCTCGTCGAAGATGCGGCGCACGGCCGGCACGAACGACGTTCCGCCCGTCATGAAGACCTGATCGACGTCCTTTGCGGCCACGCCCGTCTTCGCGAGCAAGCGGTCTACACACTCTTCCATCGCGGTCGTCTCTTCCGAGATCCAGCCGTCGAACTCGCCGCGTGTGATCGTCCCCTGGATGTCGAGCGGCGGGTCCGCAAATGCAAATCGCGTCGTCTCGTCTTTGCTGAGCGCAACCTTCGCACGTTCGACGGCGCGGTACAGATGATAGCCGAGGTCGTAATCGAGGATGTGGATGAGCGCGTCGATCTTCGCGCGGTCGTCCGATTGCGAGGCGATCTCCTCGATCATCTCCATGTTCTTTTTCGTCTTCAAGAACGAGAGAAGGTGCCAGCGACGAAGACTCGAATAGATCCAAACGGGGACCACGAGCGAGCGGCCGAACATCGCGCGATAGGTCGTGCCCAAGCCGAGCATGGGAGCCACGACATGATGAAGAATGCGCGCATCGAGCGCGTCGCCGGCAATCCCGACGCCGTCGTTTCCAAGAATCGTCCGCTGCGGATTGTTCGCGTGCGAGGGGCCGACGCGGATGAGCGAGAAGTCGCTCGTGCCGCCGCCGAAGTCAGCGATGAATACGAGCTCGTCGCGCTTCAACTGCTGCTCGTAAAAGTAGGCCGCAGCAACGGGCTCGAACTCGAAGACGACTTCAGTGAATCCGACGTTGCCGAGCGCCGCTTTCAAACGTTCGAGCGCGAGCTCTTCGGCATCGGGGCCACTGACGTTCGCAAAGTGAACGGGCCTTCCGACGACGATGCGCGAACCGAGCGGGCCGAGCGATTCTTCGGCGCGTGCACGAAGATCTGCGAGCAGCAGCGTGAGGAGTTCGACGAGCGTATGCGTTCGCGTGAAAATGCTCGTCGCCTGAAAACCGCGATCGGCGACGTACGACTTCAGCGATTGAATGAGGCGCCCCGTGCCTCCCGCGTCGAGATAGTGATCGATCGCACGCGGTCCCGCGACGGGCTGGAGACGGCCGCGCGCATCACGGACTTCGGGATTGAAGTAAAGAATCGAGCGAAACGTGTCGCTGATGCCGGCTTTGTGCTCGAACTGCGCGAGCTTTACCGAGTCTCCTTCGGCAACGGCAATCGCGCTGTTCGTCGTTCCGAAGTCGAGGCCTACGCTGCGCATCGGCTTCGTTATCCTCTTTGCGGGAGACTTGGTAAAGTGGCAATCATGCTTCAAGGTGCCGCGCGGGCTCTCGTCATTGCTGCCGCGATCGGCGCAGCCCTCAACGGCGGCGTATTCTTCGCTTTCTCGTCGTTCGTGATGGGCGGTCTCCAGCGGTTGCCGGCCTCGCAGGCGATTGCCGCGATGCAGGCGATCAACCGCGAGGCGCCGACGCCGATTTTCATGTCGGCGCTGTTCGGGACGGCGGCACTTTCGGTCGGCGCGATCGTCGTTGGCACGCGTTCGCTGCGCACACCGTCCTCGCCCTACCTCATTGCGGGCGGCGTCTTGTACCTGCTCGCAATCGTTCTCACGGCGACCTACCACGTGCCGCGCAACAACGCGCTTGCGCTCGTCGAACCGAATGCGGTCGATGCTGCGGCGATTTGGGCGCGCTACTTCCGTGAGTGGACGACGTGGAACCATGCACGCACGGCGACGTCGGTCGCGGGCGCCGTTGCGTTCGTCGTCGCGCTTTTGACCGAATGAGTGGAATCGCTGCCATGTCCGAAAACGGCCAGCCGAGCGCCTTCGCCAGCGCTACGTTGTTGGGGTCATGTTGGAACGCGCCATACATCTCGATCCGGATGCCTGCTATCAGGCACTAATCGCTCACGATGCGCGTTTCGACGGCGCGTTCTTCGTCGGCGTGAAAACGACGGGAGTTTATTGTCGTCCCGTCTGCCGCGCGCGAACGCCTGGTCGCGATCGCTGCCTCTTTTTCCAGCGGGCTGCCGTCGCAGAGCAGGCAGGATTTCGAGCTTGTTTTCGCTGTCGTCCGGAACGTGCGCCGGGTCAATCCAGCGTCGACGCGGTGTCTCGGCTCGTCGGTTCCGCGATGCGAAAGATCGACGAGGGAGCGCTGAACGAGAGCAGCGTCGATGATCTCGCGACGTCTCTCGGCGTCGGTTCGCGACACCTTCGCCGCGTGATGCAGGACGAGCTCGGCGTTGGCCCCCTCGAGCTCGCGCTGTCTCGGCGCATCGCCATTGCGCGCGAGCTGTTGCTCGGGACGTCGCTTCCGATCACGGAGGTCGCGTTTGCGAGCGGCTTCTCCAGCGTGCGCCGGTTCAATGCGGCCTATCGCGCTCATCAGGGGATGACGCCGACCGATGTGCGCCGACCGATCGACAGGGCGGGCTCGGAGACCCGCAGCGTGCTTCGTCTCGTTCTCGACATTCGTTCACCCTTCGACTCCGATCTCGCGTTCTCGTTCTTGCGTGCGCGCTCGGTGAAGGGCAATGAAGCGTTCATCGGGCGCGCGTACTTGAAGGCGGTCGCGCTCGCAGGTTCGAACGGCGAAGTCCGCACCGGCATCCTGACCATGGCGCCGGCGAAGGGACGCGACGCGATCATCGTCGATGCATCTTCGGCGCTCGCTCCCGCACTGATGACGATCGCCTCGCGCGTACGCAACCTATTCGATAGCGACGCGAATCTGCTTCAGATCGCGCAGCACCTTTCGCGTGATCCCATTCTGAAAAGCCGCGTTCGCGCTCGCCCTGCCCTACGCGTCATGGGTGCTCTCGATCCATTCGAATGGGCGATTCGAGCCGTGCTCGGCCAGCAGGTCAGCGTGCGCGCGGCGTTGACGATCGCCTCCCGCCTCGTCGAACGCTTCGGCATCCCCGTAGCGAGCGATCTCGAAGGAGCGCCGACGCACGCGTGGCCCGACGCGCAGCGACTCGCTGACGTACCCAACGAAAGTCTCGCCGCGCTCGGACTCACGAAAGCGCGCGCAAAGACGGTTCACGAGATTTCTCGCGCCGTCGCGGAAGGTCGGGTCGTTCTGGATCGAAGCGCAGATCCCGAGACGTTGATGCAAGCGTTGCTCGCCGTGCCCGGCGTGGGGCCATGGACGGCGGACTACATCGCGATGCGCGCACTCGCCTGGCCCGACGCGTTTCCTTCGGGAGATCTCGGGCTGCGAAAGGCGCTCGGCGGAATCTCCGCAAAAGAATTGGAAGAGCGCGCAGAACGCTGGCGACCCTGGCGCGCGTATGCGGCGGCTCACCTGTGGATGGGACTCTCGGAGGAAACGGGAACATGACGACGAACGAAGAAACGCTGGCGGCATCGGAGACGCTATTTACGAATATGAAGTCTCCCGTCGGGGAGCTCCTTCTCGTGGGGAGACGGACCGGCGCGGATCGCAGCCAATTGGCGTTGCAGGGGCTCTACTTTGCGAAGAAGGAGCACGCGAAGCGAGGGTTGCCGAAGGACGCGCGCAAAGACGATGCCGCATTCGTGCGAGTCGTCTCTCAACTCGAGGAGTACTTCGCCGGGACGCGAACGAAGTTCGACTTGGAGCTCGAACCTGTCGGCACCGTGTTTCAACGAGACGTCTGGCTCGCGCTCCGCAAGATTCCGTATGGCAAGACGACCACGTACGGCGCGATTGCCGCCTCCGTCGGCCGGCCGAGCGCAGTGCGCGCGGTTGGAGCGGCGAATGGGCGAAACCCGATTGCGATCATCGTTCCCTGCCATCGCGTGATCGGACAAGACGGAACGTTGACGGGATTTGCGGGCGGCATCGCACAGAAGGAGAAGCTACTCGCGCTCGAAAAGAGCATCGATCCGCTGTTCGGCGCGCGCGCGTAGGCGCCATCGGGACGGGCGAGCTGTATCCCTCGAAGGACGCGTTTCTCGCGCCGTGCGCTTTTGATCGGAACGGGCTTGGCTTCGGCAAATCAGCGTGCGAGCGTCCGCTCATGGATTGGAGCGACGGAAAGTACGAGCTCACCGCAGATCGCCTGGCGCCCGTTTCTACGCGGGTACTTGGAAACATGGGACTGACGAAGGGAGCAACCGTTCTCGATGTCGGCTGCGGAACCGGCAACGCGGCGCTCGAAGCCGCACGCCTCGGCGCGACCACCTCGGGAATGGATCCCGCGGCCCGACTCGTGGAGATCGCACGAAAGCGAGCACTCGCAGAGAATCTCGCGATTCACTTCGAATCCGGAGACGCGTCGCTCCTTCCCTTCGGCGACGCCCTCTTCGATTTCACCGTCTCGATTTTTGCGGTCATCTTCGCGCCAGATGCGGCCCGCGCTTCCGAGGAGCTCGTTCGCGTGACGAAGCCCGGCGGTCGCATCGTCATCACTTCATGGGCGGACAAGGGCGGCCTTGCCGAAGCCGCCAACGTGATCGGAGAGACGATGGCAAAGGCATTCCCCGGGTCTCCTCCGCGCGTGCCGCCGGCTTGGCACGACGAGACCTTCGTTCGCGGCCTTTTCGAACCGAAAGGTGCGACCGTGCACTTCGAGAAAGACAGCATCGACTTCACTGCGGCCTCTCCCGAAGCATGGTTCGACGAGCAAGAGATCAGCCATCCCGTGTGGCTCACGATCAAGCGCATCCTCGACAAGAACCATTGGGCAGAGCTGCGCGCACGATCGATCGAGCGCCTCGCCGCGTGGAATCGCGAACCGGGATCGTTTCGCGTGACGTCCGACTACTTCATCATCACGATCACGCGAAACGCCTGACGGTCTCGCTGACCTCTCACGCTTCGAGAGCAGTCGCGCGCGCAATCGCCGATCGCCCTGACGGGCGTTTCCGAGGACTTCGCAGCGACGCTCCCGAAAGCGGGCTGAAAGCGCTCAAAAGGTTGCGGACCTCGCGAGAGCATATGAAGGTTCGTGCGCTCTCATGAGTCCTTCACGCTCGATCGTTCACCTCGCCGCGGTTCTTCTCTCCTCCGCGGCGTGCGGTGGGTCCCTCTCTTTCGGTGCCGATCCATCTTCGAGCACGCATACGGAGGATCCCCGCGCGACCTCCGCGGCGCCAAGCAGCTCTCCCGAGATGACGTCGCCTGCCGTCGTCGAAGAGCGATCCCTGCGCGCTGTGACGCCCCGTCAGAAGGCCGTGCTCCTTCTCGAAGGCGCGCTCGGCGAAGGCCGCATCGACGTCGCACGCGGTCTCATCAGTGAGCACTACAAGCAGCACAATCCTCGCGTCGCCGATGGTCCTGCGGGCATCCTCGAAATGATCGACTACTTCGCGCGTCACCCGGAGGCGCGTCCCGTGGTTCACGTAGTGCGCGCGATCACCGATGGGGACCTCGTCGTCACCCATAGCGAGTACGTTCGCCGAGGACGCAAGATCGTCGGCGTCGACATGTTTCGCGTCGATGACGGGAAGCTCGCCGAGCACTGGGACGCGGGAATGCCTCAGCCGGAGAAGACGTCCAGCGGGCACACGCTCATCGACGGTTCCGCCGACAATGGCGACACCACGAAGACACTGGAAAACAAGGCGATCGTGAAACAATTCGTCGAAGAAGTGCTGATTGCCGGGAAGCTCGCAAGCGCGGATCGCTCGTGAGCGAGAAGGTCGTCCAACACGATCCGGAGATTGCGGACGGAAGAGCCGCATGGAAACTGGCGCTGACGAAGACTCCAACGGCACTTCGAATCGAACGCTCGCTGCGTGTGCTCGGCGAGGGTCAGCTCGTGGCCGTTCAATCGCGCGGTCACGCCGGCGCGCAGGAGGCAGTGGTGTACGACCTCTTTCGCGTCGAGAATGACCTCATCGCCGAACATTGGCGTGTCTTCGAAGACGTTCCCGAAAAGAGCGACAACGCGAACGGGATGTTCTGAGGCGGAGCTGTCCGCTCTTATCCGAAGCGCACGGCGGACATCGTCTTTCCCAAGATGATGTCGCGAAAGACGACCTCACCGCGATCCTCTGCCGCCGCTCCCGCTGCGACCATGAGTGGAAGGAGATGCTCTTCACGCGGATGACTATCGCGCGCGGACGGAGCGTTCGCCCAAGCTCCGAGCTCGGCGTCGCGACCTTTCTGGTCTTTGACGACGGTCGTCGAGAGCCAATCATCGAAAGCTTTCGATTCGGGACCTCCGCCTCCCGTTTGGAATGCGCGCATGTTGTGGAAGCTGAGGCCGCTGCCAATGATGAGAACGCCTTCGTCCCGTAGCGGCGCGAGCGCGCGGCCAACCGCGAGGTGTACCGCGGGATCGAGACCCTTCTGTAGAGAAAGTTGGATGGTCGGAAACTTCGCATCCGGAAACGCCACTTTCAACGGGATGAACACGCCGTGATCGAAGCCGCGCGTCGCATCCGTGGACGACGCGATCCCCGCCGCAGACAGAAGCTCTTGCACGCGCTTCGCGAGCACAGGCGAACCGGGCGCTTTCCATTCGAGCTCGTAGGTGTGCGGGGGAAAGCCCGAGTAGTCGAAATAGAGGGGCGGCGCGGGCGATGCGAGCACGGTCGGCGCCGTCGTCTCCCAATGTGCCGAGATGACGAGGAGCGCACGGGGCGGCGCAGGCAGAGAAGCCTCGATGCTACGGAGCCACGCTGCGAGTTTGTCCCACGAGTCTCTGGGGCCCATCGTCCACTCCATGAAGAAGCAGGGACCAGCACCATGCGGAAGAAAGATCGTCGGTTGTCTCATCGGTTCTCCAGATTCGTGCAATTCGTCGTGACGAACGTTTCGATCCACGTGGTCGTCTCGTCCTCGCGGTCTCGGTGGGGATTGGGACCCACGC
>JAHFDV010000764.1 GCA_023248815.1 Myxococcales bacterium | reverse complement strand
TGATCCCACTGACGGTTGTGGAGCCGCCTGCGATGGCTCAGTCCGCAGCGGCTTCGGGCGTAGGGGGACGTGTCGTCGTGATCGACGGCGGTCTTCGCGTGGAGGTGGAGGACGCGGGGGCCGTCTCGCCGGCGTGGATCGCGACGCTGCTGCGAACGGTGAAGGAGGGCGCGTGATCCTGCTGCCGAGGTCGGTGAGGATGTACGTGTCGACGGCGCCGGCGAACCTTCGAAAGTCGTTCGAGGGGTTGTCGAACGATGTGAGGGGCGTGCTCGCCGCTGATCCCGTGTCCGGTCACGTCTTCATCTTCCTCAACCGGCGACGCACGCAGGTGAAGCTCCTGGTGTTCACGCGCGGCGGATTCACGATCGTGCACAACCAACCGTCTTCACACTACACCTCCTTCGATTTGATCTGAGCGCCTTGATCACGTCCTCGTGATGCACGTATTACCGCGGCTCGGTCGGCGAGTCGATCCCACCGGCTGCAGTGCTTCGTCAGTCGCGCCGGCGGGACCTCGTAGAGCCACGCATGGCGGTCGTACGCGTGCGCCGTGATGATGCCGTGCTGCACCCAGCTCGTGAGGGTCGCGATGTGGATCCCGAGGTGAGCGGCGAGCTCCTTCTTCGTGAGAAGGCCGCGGGCGCGCAGTCGATCCCGCCGCAGCCGCAGGCCATACGTGTGCACAATGTACTGTACACGCGTCGCAGTGAAACGCGCGCCGCCTCTGCCTGGCCATGCGGCCCCTCCCGGACGAAGCCCTCTCGCGCTGAGGATCTCGGCGATCTCGTCGTAGAAGTGGTCGTCGAGTAGCCGGTCGACGAGCTCTACGATCTCTGACGGTGTCTTCACTTTCTGCCACGACGCCTTCGGATTGGCTGTCGTGAGCGTCGTGGTCTGTCCGCCCTTGAAACGGACATTGACCTTCGTCGTTCCCTCGCGCGGCAGCTTCACGAGCGTCGCGTCCTCGATGACGTACGCGAGCATACGCTTCCGCTCGCGGTTCGCCGTCGACGGATCCGACCACAGCCGCTCGAAGTCCGTCGTCATCGTGACGAGGCGCTCGCGAATCGCATTGTCGATGACGATTTGATCTTCACGCCGTCCGCGCTCGCGTTCGTCGCGAGCGTTCGCGAGCGTGCGGAGCTTTCCGTTCCAGTCGGCCTCGAGGTTGTCTGCGACGAGGCGGTTGCCGGGATCGACCATCATGAAACGTCGCTGAGCCAGGTCCGCGTCGATCTGCGCCCGCTCGATCGCACGACATCGGAGTTGATCCGCTTCGTCGTGCCGCGCCTCGATCTCGCGTCGAATCTCGAGCGCGAGGTCGATCGCGGCCGGCGTCATCTTCTCGGCGACCAGGCGTCCGACGGCCTCGTCGATCAGTGGCCCGGCGATCGACTGACAGTTTGGCTCCGCGCGCGCGTCGGTGGCGCGGTCGCAGACGTACCAGGACTCCAGCTTTCCGCGTTGCTCGCGATAGCGCGCGCGCATGTGTTGGCCGCAACGTCCGCAGACGACGCGGCCTTGGAGAAGCGCCACTCCCTCACGCGGCGGCGACCCACGGGCGGCATCGTATCCGTGACCATTCGACTCGAGCAGTTTTAGGTTGTCCTGGTAGCGTGCCCACGTGATGTAGCCCGGGTGCGCGCTCGGGATGCATGCGAGCCAGTCGCTTTCCGCGCGCCGTCGGAGGGTCTTCTTGCCCTCGATCGTGCGCCCGTACGCCCGCTGTCCGTAGGCGTAGGCCCCCGCATATCGCGGATTGCGGAGGGTCCGCATCGCGGCCGAGATCGTAAGCTGGTGGAAGACCACGCCCGTGTCCGGCGCCCGAAGACGCGACGGGAAGCGAAGGCCTTCGTCGCGGAACGCCTTCACCGCTTGGTGTGCGGAGCCGACCCGCGCGAACGTCTCGAAGAAGTGCGCGATCGTCTCTCGCACCTGAGCGTCGGGGTCCAGGACCACGCTGCCGGTTGCGTCGTACACCAGGCCCGTGGGCAAGACGCATCGATACTCACCACGGCGGACCTTGTTCAGAATGCCTCCACGAAGCCGCGCCTTGAGCACGTGGAGCTCCGCCTCGCTCATCGTTCCCTTGAGGCCGAGGAGGAGACGGTCGTTGAAGTTGGTCGGGTCGTAGACGCCGTCCTCGTCGAGGATAAGCGTGTTCGCGAGCGCGCAGATCTCGAGGAGGCGATGCCAGTCGGCGTTGTTCCTTGCCAGCCTCGACACTTCGAGACCCATCACGATGCCGGCGCGTCCCAGTCCCACGTCCGTGACGAGTCGCCGAAATCCTTCTCGCCAGGCCGCGGACGCCCCCGACTCGCCTTGATCGGAGTCGATCACGACAATGCGATCGTCGTTCCAGCCGAGCGCCGTCGCGCGAGTTCGAAGCGCGTACTGACGCTTCGTGCTCTCGACGTTCTCGATCACCTGCTTCATCGACGACTGTCGGATGTACAGGTATGCGTCGCGCTCAAGATGGTGGGATTGGACTTTGCGGGACTCGTTCATGGGATCTCCGGTTGGTGGGCCTCGTCGCCATCGCAGCGAAGAGGTGGACGACGGCGAGGCGTTCGTCGTCGACGCTCGATCTCGCAAAGGAGGATCGCGTCGGCGCGGGGGGCGTCATCGGGGTGGTCGCCGCCTGGACCCATCCCCACAGACCGCGTCGCAGGAAGAGTGCGAGGCCGCTCCGCGACTCGAGCGGCAACCCCTCGCCGAGCGCTGCGGTCCGCAACGTCTCGTACTTCTCGAGCGTGTCCGTCAGCGCCGTAGTCCCTTCGACGGCGGCGCCGCCGCTCACGGCGAAGTTTTTTTTCCCCCGAGGGCGCGTTCGATTGTCCTCGGATGGACGTCGATCGAGAACTCCTCTCGAATCAAGTCCGCCAGTTCGCGCGCACGAATCGGCTCGCCGGGAACATGCCGCTTCTCGACGAAGGCCATGATCTCGCCTTGCAGCTTGTGCGGCCCGCGCGGACCCCTCTTCTTCGGAACGAGCCCGGCCAGGCCGGCCCCGTCGAAGTTCGCCTTCGCCTGGTAGTAGGTCGGACGGGAGACGCCGTACTCCACGGTTGCGTCGGTCACCGACACGTTCTCGACCGACACGCGGCGCAGCAGCTCATACTTCACCTGCACCGCGTCGCGCGGGTCGAAGAACTCGCCTTCCCGAAACTTGGGATCGGTGACCTTCTCCGGCGACGAATTCAACGTGCCGTCCCGCGCGAGGGCCGCCGCCTTCGGGTCGTTGCGCTTGGCTTGGTTTCGCACCGAGACCTCGCTCGTCTTTCTGTGTCGATAATTACGCCGCGCACCGGACCGGTGTCAAGCGTAGCAATGCGACCATGTCGCATGTTGGCCGCTAACAGAAACGCGTAGCGGCCCGCTGGAGCCGGTTCTGGCGGCAGAGTTTGCCTTACAGTAGCGGCGTCGTTTGCTTTACGCCTCTTCGGCTCACCTGCCTGGCCGACGAGGCGTTCGACGAGGTCGGCGAGCTCCAGGAGATCGGCGACCCGAGCGAGCGCCCGACCTTTGCCGATGACAAGCTCCGGATCGATCGCGGCGCCGTCAGTCCACTGCGGCGGTACCGAGCAAACCCGCTCATGATCGAGGCGCAGCAAGAGCCGTTTCCCGTAGCGATTGTATCGCGTGCCGACGCAGACGAGCTGTTGCCCAGTCAGCGGATGGAACGGGT
>JAHFDV010000180.1 GCA_023248815.1 Myxococcales bacterium | reverse complement strand
TTGTCGTCCAGCACGCGGACGGGAAGTACTCCGGCTATGCGCACATGAACGAGCGTTCGAATCGCTCGGTCGGCGACAAGGTGAAGAAAGGACAAACAATCGGGCATGTCGGAACTACCGGAACGTGCACGACGGGACCGCATCTTCATCTTACGCTGAGCACCGAGCGCGATGGCGTCATCGCCGGCAAGGTGCAGGACCCGTACAAATACATTCAGGCGCACAAGACGTGCAGCACAGCGCTCGTCAGCAGCGGCACTTCGTCGGGAGGATTCAGCTTCAGCTCGGACGGCGCGGAGAGTGGCAAATCGTGCGTAAAGATCGACGAGCCCGCGGACAAGAACGGCACGTGGAACGACAACTACCTCTGCACGACGAAAAGCATCGGCATGAAGTGGTCGCACGCAGGGCCGATCTCGGGCATGCGCTGCACGAACCTCCACGAGCGCGGCGACAGCAACCCAGACACCTGGGCCGATAACTATCTCTGCGTACCGACCACGTCGCCGTATCACTTCACGTGGTCTTCGGCGGGCAAGATCTCCGGCAAGACGTGCGTGCGCTTCTACGAGTCGGCCGACCTCGACGACTCGTGGGGCGACAACTATCTCTGCTTCGACCCCATCAAAACTGCGGCCGACGAACAGACGATTCAAGTGGCGGGGCTTCCTGATCAGGATCTCGGGAGCGCCGACGGCGCGGAGATCGATGAGTCGGCCCTCGACGACTCCGGCTTGGATGAAGAGGCGATCGACCTTCCCGCCGAGACCGATGACGGCGACGGAACCGGCGTTGCTAGCGGCGAATTCGAAGAGGCCGGTTGTGCGGCAACGGGGACGACGCCCGCATCGAGCGGCTTCCTGCTCTTCGGCGCCAGTGTCGGCCTCGTCGCGGTTCTTCGCCGTCGCCAGCGGAGAAGCTGAGTTTACGAGGACGGCGTCGGGGGCGAAAAGCGTACCGCTCGGGCTGAAAACTTGGCTATAGTCTCCGCCCCAAGCTCATGTCTTCGAGTGCAACAGCTGCATCCCGCGCCCAGGCAGCCAAGGTCGCCAAATGGCTCGCCGAGAAGTCGCGAACCGAAGAAGCGATCGAGCTTCTCTGTTCCTATGCCGTAGCCGGTCCGAACGACCTCGAGGGGCAGCAGCTCCTCGCGGATGCGTTCCGCATGAACCCCACGTCGCCCATCGCGCGCATGGCATTCGAGCGCATGGAAGGTGTCGCGGGAGACCACGCCGATCTCGAGACAGCGATGCAGCGCTACGGGCAAGACGCACTGACGAAGCTCACGCGCGAGATGAGCCCGAACGTCTTTCGACGTGCGCAGCTCGGCTTCAACAACAACGTCAAATACAAAGAGCACACGTACCACGTGCAGACCGAGGACTCCGGCCTCGACAAGCCGCACGTGATCACGCACCTCTTTGCCGACGGCGGTCGCGTCATCAAGAGCTTCAAGCGTGAGTATGCGGAGCACGTCCTTCGCGATGACGTCGCCAAGTACGTGAAGGCGCTCATGAAGGGCCAGCACATGGAGATGGTGGTCCATCTTCGCGAAGGTCGCTTCGACGAGGTGATTGCCGGTCGCGCACGCGGCGGTATGGATCTCCTGACGGAAGCGCCGCGCACCGAAGTGCAAAAGATCTCGGAGCGTCGCGAAGAGGGAAGAGGCTCCGTTCGTCCGCCACCGCCCGCCGTCGACAACTCGAAGACGGTTCCGATGGCGTCGACGCCTTCGAAGGCGCCGCCACGCAAGCTCCCGCACTACGTGCTCTTCGTCGAGCGCAGCTTGAGCGGTGGCCCAGATCACTACCCGGTCTTCGACAACGAAGCGGTCGTCGGCAGTCAAGGTCAGCTCACGCTCGCGGGCGAGCGATTCTGTCATCCGCGCGAAGCGACGCTCATTCATCGCGATGGTGGGCTCTTTCTGCGTGATCTTCCGGGCGGCAACGGCGTGTTCTTGCGCATTCGTTCGCGCATCGAGCTCGCCTACGGCGACGAATTCATCTTGGGCGATCAGGTATTCCGCGTCGATCCCAGCCCGCCCCCCACGGACGACCATCCCGATCCCGGCCCCACCTATTTCTATCCGGCCCCGAACTGGCTATCGCAGTTTCGCATCACGCAGGTCTTCGAAGGCGGAGCGACGGGTCGCGTTGCGGTTGCTCGAGGCGGCACCGTCCAACTCGGAAGCGCCATCGGCGACATCATCGTCAACGACGCTCTCGTGAGCGATCAACACTGTGTCGTCGAAGAGCAAGCAGGCGCGTTCGTCTTGACCGATCTCGAATCACGCACCGGCGTCTTCGTTCGCGTCGGAACGAACGAGGTCGAGCTCCTCGAAGGCGACGAGATCATCATCGGCCGCACCCGCCTCCGCGTTCATATCACTGTTCAACGATAACGGTGCTCGAGCGAATCGTTCGAGGCCCCGACGGTGCGAGGGCCTCGAAGATTCGCTCTTCGCTTTGCACCGATCTGTTGTCCAGTTGCCCTTGTTTCTGGCGGTGCTTCGCACCGCGGTCGTCCAACGATAGGCGTCGCTCTTCGCTACGGCTACGTCTGTTGCCCAGTTGCCCTTGTTTCTAGCGGTGCGTTCGCACCGCGGTCGTCCAACGATAGCGGCGCTCGAGCGAATCGTTCGCGGCCCCGACGGTGCGAGGGCCTCGAAGATTCGCTCTTCGCTTTGCA
The DNA here is from genome assembly GCA_023248815.1 of Myxococcales bacterium. Lineage (GTDB taxonomy): Bacteria > Myxococcota_A > Polyangia > Polyangiales > Polyangiaceae > JAHFDV01. The sequence continues at coordinate 7,635 of JAHFDV010000180.1, read as the reverse complement.
CCGATCTGTTCTTCAGCTCCCCTTGTTGTTGGCGGTGCCTTCGCACCGCGGGTCGGACGGGGCTACAGAACTCGCTCCGTCGGGGCCACGAATGATTCATCCGTCAAATCATGCGCCAGATCGGCGTCGGTAAGCGATCGATTCGGATCAGGGTTCCCTCGGAGAGCTCTTCCCACGGTTCGTCGGTGAGCTTTTCGGAGGCGATGAGGATGGCGCGCCTTCGGGCGACCCAGGCGCGGGCGGGCATGGCTTCGACGTCGAACGTTGGGGTGATGGAGTCGCCTTTGCCTCGCGCAAGGAGGAAGAGCGTGCGGCCGAAGCGGTGGGCGTACGTCGTCGATCCGTTGGAGAGGAGGAAGCTGAAGGCGCCGAAGTTTTCTCGCTGACGTGCTGTCGTGACGACGCGCGAGATCACGCGATCGGTTTCGTCGTTCGAATCGACGTCGACGAGGCCTTCTTTGCGAAGGTTCGAGATCAAGTGGGCGAAGAAGAGCTCACTGTCCGTTTGACCGCGAATCCAAGACGTTTCAGAGCTCGGCGTTTCGCGTTTCAGGTAGTCGCGATCTTGAATCGTTCCGTTGTGGGCGAAGATCCAATTGCCGTGACGAAACGGGTGCGTGTTTTCGACGGCGGTCTCGCCCACGGTCTTCGCGCGGATGTGGGAAACGAGCACGCTCCCCGAGCTCGTCCGTGCGTGCTCTAGGAACGCGTGGTCTTCGCCAGCGCAGAGTGTGCCCTTTTGAAGAGACCACTCCTTGTCGAAGACTGCGACGCCCCAGCCATCGGGGTGCGCCTTCGAAAGGTGTGCCAAGCTTCGCGGAGCATCGCGAAGAGCAAGCTGGAACGCCGTTGGTTCTGCGGCAACGACACCGAGCAGCCGACACATTGGACCTCATGAGTCTCGCTCCGCTGCGCGTGGGTTGCAAGTTGTCGTCCGAAATAGGTCGAAATCGACGAGCGCACCGCATGCCGTACGCGATAAGCTCTCTCTTGCGACACGATGGCGTCAGGGAACGGCAAAGATTCGTTCGACGAGGTGACTCCCTCCCACGGTCCACCCATACCTATCGACGCGCCAAAGCCCGTGGCTGCGCTGCCTTCGTTCGAAGAGCATCCGCGCTCGCTTCGACCTTCGATCTTGGCGCCCGGACAGAAGCGCGCCCGCCGATTTCTCATGACCTCGGCGGTTCTCCTGATCCTCGTCGGGCTCCTCGTCATCTTTGGACCGATCATCGCGCGTCGCCTCCTCGTCGAGGCGCTTCGCAAGAATGGAGTCAATGCTCGCATCGGTCAGGTCGAGCTGCATTGGAAGCTCTTGGTCTTGCGAGACACCAACTTCTCCTCCACGCGGATCACCTGGGCATCGCTCGCTGCGAAGCGAATCGACGTGCGGCTCGACGACTCTTTTGCCCTCGCCGAGGTTCAGCTCGATCAGCCCGAGGTCGCCATCGACGGGCGCTTCGGAGACATTCGTCGCGAATGGCAAACGACGACGCGCGGCGCCTGGTCATCTGCATTGCCGCGAAAGATCGGCATCGAAAACGGCCTCGTGAAATGGACCAACGTCTTGGGCGACGAGACACTCGCGACGCTCGGCGAGTCGACCGGCTCGTTCGAGCTTCCGAGGACGGAGGAGGGGAGTCTCGAAGGGCATCTCCGAATCAAAGACGTGCGCTTCGCCGTGAATGGGCGCGCGTTCGGTCCGTGGCGCGGCGACGTGACGATGGTACCCACGAAGACCGTCACGCGGATCCATTTCGACGAGAGCCAGATCTCGCACCTCACGTGGAGCGACGAGCAGGGACGCATCGTCGTCGATTCCCTCGTCACTCGCACGAGTCCGAAGGCGTTCGGCCTACCGCCCGGCTTCATCGGTACGAATGACGAAGAGGCGCGCCTCGAGGGGAGAGCGCATCTCGAGGTCCCCGTGAACAACGTTGGAACGGGGAACGCACAAATCGAGCTCTCCAACCTGCTGCTCTCGGGTCTCTCGTCGAAGATCGACGCGCGCGCCGCGTGGGATTGGACGCGTGGACAGACGCCTTCGTTCAAGACGACGGGCGTCTTTTCGGTCGCAGGATTTCGCGGAATCATCGACGGTAAAAATGAACTGCACGACGATGTCTTCCGGGCCCAACTCAACCTGATGGCGGGCCCCAAGCCCTGCGATCGTGCGTTGCGCGACCCTGGAGCGAGCATCGCTCAACTCAACGTGGAGCGCGCGAATCTCGAGCGTTCGACGAAGACTCGTTCTGCTTCCGGGACGACGGGGCTCGTCGGAGCGATCTCGTTCGATGCCCGTGAAGCCCATCTTGCCGAGGCCGTTCTCGGACTAACGGGCAAGTGCAAGAACTTCGACGGGTCCGTCTTCACCGCACAAAAGACCGAAGCAGCGACTCCCTGAACGGAAGATCGCTGCCTCATTCGACGAGCCTGCGCTCTATGGGTTGGTTCGCGGCGCGGGCGAATCCGCGGCGGCGGCTGCCTTCGCCGTGTTGGCGGCCTCAGGACTCCCTTGCTGCGGCGTTTTCGGTGGCGGCATGTGCTTACGATTGCAAGCGGCCACCATCATCAACGACGAGACGAGAAGTAAGGCGAGTGCTTTTGATCCGGTTTTCACGAACGAGTCTCCTCTCGGTGGTCAGGAAGTCGCTTCATCTGCTCGAGCGCGCGACGGATGCGATCGAGACGAGCGAGCTCCTGCGCGTCCACCGTACAACCTTCTGGCTTTTCGCTGCGGGCGTTCATCACGACACCCCGCCGAAGGAACCTTCACTCGCGCCCTTGCCCTCGATCACCTCCCGCACGTACCGGTTGGCGACTTGAGTCACGGCGTAAACGAGGACCGACGTCGCGACTCCCCGGAGAACTCGCGATCCGAGGACGAGGCCGCCACCGAAGCCGACGGCGCAAACGAGACCGAGAGTGCGAACGGGATTCTCGCGCACCTCGCGTTCGATCGTCTTTGGAAGATCCAGCGCGAACGTCTTCGCGCGCGAGCCGATGGCCTGTGCGAACGCGAGGGGCGTCTTTTGCGCGCCCTTCTCCGAATCGCCCGTCGACTCGGTGGACGTTACGGACGAAAGGTGGCCGTTCTTCTTGGACGGATTGCTGAACGAGCTTTCTGAACGATTCATGGCTTCACTCCTTTTCGGTTTGGTTCGGGCCGCACTTTTTTTCGTGGCGGCTTGGATGACTGGGGCCCGCTTTTTCGGACCGTCGTGCGTTTCACGGCTGCGGCGTTTTGATGGGCGGCGGAGATTTTTCAGGGGAAGGTTCTCGGACGGGAGGGGGAGCTTTTGCCGGGGTCTCTTTCACGGGAGGGGGGGCGGCGCGCTCGTTCGGATCTTTTGCTGGAGGCGGAGCGGGGTCGGGAGGCGCCTTGTTGGGCGACGGAATTTCGGGCCAACCTGGACCGCCGGGACCCGGAGGCGGGACGGGGAGATTGCCTTCCATGACTCTCCTAGTAACAAGATGCGTGCCACCCGCCGACTATCAAAAGTCGTTCGAATTCGGCGCTTTACGAAGCAATTCCAGATGGGCGATCGGGGCGTTTCGCCCCTGACGCTGCAAACGCGCCGCGCAGGTGGCGTTCAGCGCTTCGACTTCGCCGGCACGAGCGCCATCGCGCGCTCACTCATCGCAGTGATCGTGAGACTCGGGTTCACGCCGAGGTTGGCGGGGATCACCGAGCCATCGACGACGTAAAAATTTTCGTATCCGTAGAGGCGGTGATTGGTATCGACGACTCCCGTCGTCTCGCTGTCCCCGATGGGACAGCCGCCGAGGATGTGTGCCGTCGTGGCCTTACCAAACACGACTTCGAGCACGCCGCTCTGCGCGACGCCGCCCATTTTCTCTGCCATTCTCTTCGCGACTTCGTTGGCCTGCGGGAGATACACGGGCACTTTTTGTCCGCCGACGAGCGCTGTGTCGAGTCGCTTTGAAAACGGCCAGAGCCTCGAACGACGCAAGCGGTAGCGCAGATAGTTGTTCACCGGCTGCATGACGAGAAGGATCGCCGAGCGCTTCGCCCAGCCGAACGGAACGGTCGTGTGCAAAAATTGGAGGGGATGGCGGAGGATCTGCCCGATCCAACGAAGCCATCGCGGGACCCCAGGGCCATCGTCGACGAGCACCGTCGAGAGGAGGCTCATCGCGTCGGAGCCTGCGGGGTAGCGGCACACCTCCACATGCGTGTCTTTGTCGACGAACGCCCCGCTCGTGATCGCGATTCCTCGCGAATGGTCGACATCGGAGCTCAGGGCTTTGACGCCGACGAGCGCCTCGCTGTTCGTGCGTACGAAGTCGCCGAGCTTCTCGGAAATTCTCGGCATCGTCCCCGCGTCTTTGCTGCGCATCAGCAAGTCTACTGTGCCGAATGAACCTGCGCTGACGACGACCCCGCGCGTGCGGATCTTCTCTTTGAATGGAAAGAAGCCAGCGCCGCGTTCGACGGAGAGTTCGTAGCCCGTCGAGCCTCCGACATCGAGAGGGCGGATGTTCGTGACGCGCGACAGCGGCTGAATGGTGACGCCGCGTTTCTCTGCAAGATACAAGTAATTCTGATCGAGCGTGTTCTTCGCACCGACACGACAGCCGACCATGCATCCACCGCACATCGTGCAGCCCGTGCGCTCGGGTCCTTCACCGCCGAAGTAGGGATCGGGCGCCTTCTTTCCGGCTTCTCCGAAGTAGACGCCCACGGCATGAGGATGGAACGTGTCGCCATAGCCCATGTCGGTCGCCACTTGCTTCAGCAAGCGGTCCGTCTCGACGATCACCGGGCTCTCGATTGCGCCGAGCATGCGTCGCGCCTCGTCGTAGTGCGGCACGAGCTCTTTCTGCCAATTCACCGTCACCCACTGCGGATCCGCGAAGGCCTCTTTTGGTGGCTCAATCAGCGTGTTCGCATAGACGAGGCTCCCGCCGCCGACACCCGCGCCGTGGAGAAAGAAGACATCGGACAGAACCGTGAGCTGGAGGATTCCGCGCATGCCGAGCTTCGGCTTCCAGAGGAAGCGCGGGAGATCCCAGTTCGTCTTCGCGAACTCGTCCTTCGTCCAACGTTTGCCCATCTCGAGGACGAGCACTTTGTAGCCCTTCTCCGCGAGGCGAAGCGCCGACACCGAGCCACCGAAGCCCGAGCCAATGATCACATAATCATATTCGAGCCACGAGCTCTCGGAATCGGCTGCCACGAGCCAACTATAGGGCCGGTTACGGATGGAGCTCGATCGGAATCGTCTCGATGTGTCGCGACGCGAGAGAGCCCCCATCGAACGGCGATACGCCTATTGCCGTGACGAGGTCGCGTTGAACCGTGACGTTGAACTTGCACGCGGTCTTTGACCCATCCTCGGGAGCGAACTTCGCCGCGGAGAACGTCGCAGAACCCTTGTCGGGCGAGAGGAACTCGAGGTTGACGGTCGGGGGGCACGACGAAGGGGAAGATGCGTCACGATCCGCCGTGATCGTCACTTCAGCCGTCGCGAGCGGAGCGTCCCACTTCACCGTGAAGCTATCCGTGTAGGCACCCGCTAGCGCTCCAGACGGAGCGAGGGAGAAGGTCACGGGGTGCGACACTCTTCGCGCGTCCTTGGGCTCGTTCGGTCGCGAGAAGACGAACTCGTAGTCCGTCTTCTGCTCGATACTCGCGGCGTAGACGGTGCTTTCGCCGCGTTCTTTCAAAGCCGTGCCGTTGCACGTGACGTAATCCCCGCCATTCAGCGAGATGGCGCGAAACTCTCCGCTCGCGAGAGAATAGGAGGCTTCGGCGACGGGCTTCGCAGTGCCCTGTGTGCTCACCACGTAGTGCGCTTGAAGGCCCGAGGTCTTCACGTCCTCCGAGTTGGCAGAGCAGGCAGCGAGCGAGAAGGCGACGGAAGCAAAGGTGATCGATCGAAAGCAAAGTTTCATGGGAGTCCTCGTCGAAGAAGAGAAGAGCAGCGCGTGGCGCGACGTCTCGAGTTAGGCCTCGACCAAAAGCAAGGTGCGTGCCTCGTCAATTTTCGGGGAGAAGCCTCTCGCCTTGCGCCGTGTTAACGCATCCACCCGCCGATTTCTCGGGATGCAATGCGACACGCACGCCCTGTTCGCCGTGAACGATCGTTCTCTGCGTGGGCCGTAGCCGATCTAAATTAAATCTCAGCGATAGCGATCGGTCGCAAGAATCAATTCGTGCATGATTCCCGGTTCGAACGCGGCGTGTCCCGCGTCCGGCACGATGCGCAGGTCCGACTCGGGCCACGCGCGATGAAGGGCCCATGCGCTCTCCACGGGGCAGACGACGTCGTAACGGCCTTGCACGATCGTGCAGGGGATGTGACGAATCTTGTGCACGTCGTCGAGAAGCTGCGTCTCGTTCCGCATGAACGCGTTGTTGACGAAGTAGTGGCATTCGATTCGGGAAAACGCGAGTGCGAACTCGTCGGCGCCGAAGCGGTCGGCCATGTCTGGCTTCGTGTAGAGAGTGCTCGTGCTACCTTCCCAGATGCTCCAGATGCGAGCAGCAGCGAGACGCACGCTCGAGTCGTCACTTGTGAGACGCTTGTAGTATGCACCAACCATGTCGCCGCGTTCGGCTTCGGGGATGTGCGCCCAATAGGGCTCCCAAGCTTCGGGAAAGAGTGCGCTCGCTCCGCGCTGATAGAACCAATCGATCTCCTGCTTCCGGACGAGAAAGATTCCGCGGAGCACGAGCTCGCTCACTTTCGTTGGATGCGCTTCTGCATATGCGAGGGCAAGCGTGCTTCCCCAAGAGCCGCCGAACACCTGCCATCGTTCAATCTTGAGGTGTTCGCGGATCTTCTCCATGTCGGCGACGAGGTCCCACGTCGTGTTCTCTTCGAGAGAGGCGTGGGGCGTGCTGCGACCGCAGCCTCGCTGATCGAAAAGAACGATGCGGTAGGTCTTCGGGTCGAAGAATCGGCGATGTTTCCCGTCCGTGCCCCCACCGGGCCCCCCGTGGACGAAGACGACGGGCTTTCCGTTCGGATTGCCGGACTCCTCTACGTAGATTTCGTGGAGACTCGAAACGCGTAGACGCGTCGTTCGATACGGCTCGAGATGCGGATACAGCACGCGTCGAGATTCGCGGGCCATCTCCGAACTTTTACCGGCATCCGAGGCTTTTGGAAGGGACGCGCTTTCCGGAGTGGCGGGACGCATGATTTCGGCGTAAATAGCACGACCTTAACGCGCATATCTACAGCGCAATAATGCCCTAGAGCGCAATACCGCCCCGCGCTGCGATCTCGAAAGAGGTTCTCAACGTGGGCTCCACAAGAGGTGACACGTGACGTCGACGAAAGAAGAAATTGAAGTTGGTTATGATCTTTCGAACGACTTCTTCCGCCTTTGGCTCGACGATCGCATGCATTACACGTCGGCCGTGTTCGACCGCGAGGACATGACGCTCGAAGAGGCGCAAGAGAACAAGTCGCGCATTCTCTACGACTTCGCCGAAGTCTCGCCGCAAAAGACCGTGCTCGATATCGGCTGTGGCTGGGGAGCCAACCTCGAATACGTCGCGAAGCGTGGCGCGAAGAAGGCTCACGGAATCACGCTCTCGACGGCGCAGCTCGAAGAGCTCCACAGCCGCAAGATTGCAGGCGTCGAGGCCTTTCTCTGTGA
>JAHFDV010000179.1 GCA_023248815.1 Myxococcales bacterium | reverse complement strand
TTCACGATCGAAGCGACCACTCAGAATCGAGACGGTGTTTGCGCCCGATGTCGAATACGTGAGAACGAGTGCGCGGTCGATGTCGCGCGCGGGAACGACCACGCCTCGGAGATCGCTCGGAAGTAGTTTCTCGCCGACATTCGTCGCTTCGGCCCCGAATGTCGCGTTCGAGAAGAGCGACTTTGCATCGATCGCCGTCGCGGAGATCGCATCCGCCGAGGCGAGCGCGATCGGATCTTTGTCGATCTCGTCGTCCGACGCGATGTGAGCCGCCGTGGGCGTGTCGGTCGACTTCTTGTCACCGCCGCAGGCGACGAGGAGCAAACTTGCTGCGAAGAATAGGCTTGTGCGCGAGAGCATCGACACACGTCATATCACGTCAGGTGCGCCCGCGCGTGAGGGCGTAAGAGCCGAGGATTTTGAAAGTTTTGACCGTCCGTCGCACTTCGTCGATCGCCGAGACCACGGGTCGGTCCGTGGAGTGCCCCTCGAGCTCCACGAAGAACAAGTAGTCACCTGCGATGTGGAGCGAGGGCAGCGAGTGGATCCGCAAGAGATTGATTCCCTTGTCCGAGAATGGACGCAGCGCATCGAAAAGAGCTCCGGGCGAGTCCGCCAGCGTGAATGCAATGACGCTCGCATCGAAGCCCGTGCGCGCCGCAGGTCGCGCCCCGAGGACGACATACCGAAGTCGATCGAGCGATCCCTTGACGGTGTTTTCTGCGATGACCGCGAGGCCCACGCGACGCAGCTCCTCGGGCGCGGCGAAGGCTCCACTCTTCGGATTCTCGAGCGCGCGGCGAATCGCTTCCTTCGGGGACGCCACGAGGACGACATCGAGGCGCAGGTCGCGATCGCGAACCCACGAGAGACAACGGTCGCGCTCTTCTGGACCGGCGAGCAAAATCTCCAGCTCCGCGAGCGGACGCTGGGCGCCGAGGTGAATCGCTTCGTCGGCATCGATGACGCGGAGAATGCGGAGCTCGCTCGTGAACATGCGGTGGACGGTGCGCGGTTCGATTCCGCGCTCGAGCGATTCGAGCGGCAAGACGGCGAGGTCCGCGCGGTCATGCTCGACTTCCGTAATCGGGTCCTCCGCGAGCACGAGCGCACGCGATGCGCCAAAGGCGCGTTCCGTCGCCCCGTAGAGCGGCCCCTGCGCAGGCCCTCCCACTGCGATGCGGAGCGGGCGCTCCATCGACTGCCCGCTCGCGAAGATCTCGCCGAAGATTCTCTCGAGATGGCGCTCCGGTAGATCGCCTTTTGCTCGAGCCCGAAGGTCAGAAAGGTGCGAGGCGGATTCTGCCGGAACATACGCCGAGCGCCCTGCGACGGCCTTCGAAAGCTTCGCGCGCTTTTCGAGCAGGGCGAGGATTTCGTGGTCCACCGTCGACATCTCCTGGTAGAGCTCTCGCGCTTCTTTTTCCGCCATTCAGAAAGCATGGCGCGCAAAGGTAGTTCTCACAAATGGATTCTCGCGATCTCGCATTCCTCGTGGACAAGTACGAGCGCATGCTCGCGCTCCGTCGCGAAAATGATGTGGCTCGCGGAGGCGCCGCGCTTCCCGAAGCACATCGACTCCAAATGCGGGAGCTGGCCACATTGGCCCCTGGTTCGCTGAGGGAGCTCGACAGGCGATCGACCGAAGAAATCGAGGCGCGCCTCGGTGAGCTACGAGACGCCGTCACGACGCGCCAGGAAAGCGGCAAATGGGCGTCCTGGATGAGCGTCAGCGTGACCTTTCACCGCGAGCTCAAAAAGGCCCTCGAAGAGCGCCGCGTGAAAGGATGTAGCAGTTCGAAAGAGGACGCGAGCGAAGCGTCGTGGAGTCGCGCGCGTCTCGTCCCGGGAATCGTCGAGCGCATTGCCAAAGAAGCTCTTCTCGACGAGGCGGACGTAATGCGCTTACTTTTCGGCCCGCGATGATGGTGCTCTCCGCATGAAAGCAACTCTCACCGAACGCTTCCGAAGTCTGCGTTCCAATCTCGGCGCGTTCGCGAGAGAGAATCGCGCGCTCACGACAATCCTCCTCGCGGGCGTTCTCATCCATTGCGTAGGGATCACGTGGGGCATGCCGAGATCGGACGGCTGGGACAATGACGGCGTCGCTCCGCGTGATTTCCTGCCGGGGCTCGCCGCGACGTTCACGCCCGGTCACTACTATACGTATCCGCCGCTGCACTTGGCGATCCTCGGGGTGTTGACGCTCCCCTTCACGCTCGTCGCGCTCTTGGGCGCGCCCGCATTCGATCAGGCTTCGCTCGTCGCAACGTTCATCCGCGTTCCGACGATGACGGCCTTCGCCGTGACGGCACGCATCGTTGCGATCGCGATGTCCGTGGGAATCGTTTTTTCGATTTCGCGCATCGCCCGGCGAATCGTCACACCCGAGAAGCGCGAGGCGACGGGAATTCTCGCAGCGCTCGTCGCGACGATGCACGTCCCCTTCACGTACTACTCCTACACGTCCAATCTCGACGTGCCCTATCTCTTCTGGGGACTACTCTCGCTCGATCGCTTCATCGAAGCCTTCGATGCACCGGCCGGCAAGAAGCTCGGCCTCGCGTTCATCTTCGCGATTTTTGCGGTCGCGACGAAAGACCAGGCCTACGCGCTCTTCCTCTATTCCTATCCAATCGCGCTGGCCGTCAAAGTTTGGCTGACTCCGAAAGAGTCGCGCCTGCGTGAAATTTGGACGATTGCGAAATGGGGCGCGCTGGCCGTGGCGATCCTTCTTCTCGTGGATGGCGCACTCACGAACCCGACCGGGTTTCGAGCTCGCCTCGCGTTTCTCAGCGGGCCGGCGAGCCAAGACTTCGCGACGTATCCGAAGACTGCAGCGGGCATCGCGCAGCTCCTCAAAGACCTCTTTCTCGACTTTGCTCCGCGCGCCCTGCCGCGGATCGCGATCATTCCGTTCTTGTTGGGGCTAGGCGTAGCGGGAGCCGCCGTCGCGCGACGGCGCTTCGTGGCCATCCTCCCTCTCCTCGTCATCGTCTCGTTCACGCTCGCGTTCAACTGCGTCGCGCGTCGCGTAGAAGATCGCTTCATCATGCCGCAGACCCTCCTGGCGAGCGTCTATATTGCGGTCGGTTTCGACGCATTCAACCGCGCGTTGTTCTCGAAGACGCGCGCTCTCGGCGCAGTCTCGCTCGCCGCAACACTCGCGTTCTTCGTGTTCGCGATCTATCCGGTGTTGAACATCGTCGTCCTCACACTGCGAGATCCTCGCTATCGCGCAGAGGCGTTTCTCGAAGAGAACGTGAAGCCCAACGAAACGATCGAAGTGCACGGCCTGAGCGTCTATCTTCCGCGCTTCCCCAAGCAAGCGCACGTCGTTCGCGTCGGCCCCGCGAGCCGCAGGAATCCGCTCCCCGACGTCGAAGAGAAGGTCGACGCACTTCTCAACATCGATAGGCGCCACCCCGAGTGGATAGTCGTCGTCGAGTGCTATGCGTGGCGCTTCTTGCGGCACGATGTCGAAGCGATCTTGAGTGTCTCCACTAGACAGCTACCTAGTGCGCAAGCGCGCGAGTTCAGCGCGGACGATCAGCGACTCTTCTTCCAACGCCTCTATGCGGGAGAGCTCGATTATTCACCGGCATTCGCTGCCGTCTGGCCCGAAGGTGGCTTTTGGAAGCGGATCGACACGCATTCTGCGCTCGGCTGCCCAACGCGCGTGTTTCGCCGACATCCGTCGGAGTGAGCGCTCAGTAAGGCTTCTGACCGACGTAGTTGCCCGGCGGATCGTATTCGCAGAACGCCACCTTCGACCATTGCCCCGCGCAGTCTGCGATCGCACAGCCGATCCGGGCGGTGCTCTTCCAAACGAGCTGCGTGTAGTGACCGCAGATGTCCTTTTTGCACGTGTTGCTCGCGAGGTCGTAGTTCGCTTTTTCACCCGCCCATGCGTCGACCACGTTCTTAGGCGTCGCCCCGCCGGAGGACGCAAATACATTTTCGCCGTACCCCGACTTCGAATGCTCGAACACGCACTTCTTCGCGTTCGCGCGCGCAACCTCTGCGAGCTCCTCCGACCAAGCGACCGCGGGCAGCTCTGGCTTGGCGCCCGCAGCGGTGCGCACCGCGTTGTGGGCGTTCACCCAATCTTGCGCCTCACCGATCGTCGTCGGCGGCTCGGTCGTGCTCGAGTCGTTCGTATCGCTGCACCCGGCGATGAGCGCTGCACAAAGCATCGCAGCCATGGAGGGAACGACGAAGGCGGTGGCGGATCGAGGTCGTGTGGACTTCACCTCGAGAAACGTAGCATCCCGAAACCTTCCCATTCCGTTTGGCGTGCCTGCTCGACGACGAAAGGGAGGCGAAGAGACGTCATTTGCCCACATTGCAGGGGATCGAATCGACCCTAAAAACAGGGACATCGTCGGAGATGCTTTCCGTACGAAGCATTTAACACTATAACGCGCGGCGTCACGAGCCGCAGATCACGCCCCCCGTATCGCTCTCGAAAAGGAGCCTTTAGTCATGTCGAAGCCGATCCTCGCCATCAACCGCTATCGCGCCGATTTGCGCGAGCTGAACTTTCTTGTCTTCGAGCAGTTCAAACTGCAGGAGCTCATCGGCAAAGGCCCCTTCGAAGCGTGGGGTGAGGACGAGATTCGCAACACGTTCACCGAGGTCTATCGCTTCGCACGAGAAGTGACCGGGCCCGAGTGTGCGCCCGCGGACGCCGAGGGCTGTCACTTCGAGAACGGCAGCGTCCGTACGCCTGCTTCCTTCAAATCCATTTGGTCGAAGCTCTACGAAGCTGGCTGGAAGACGATTGCAGTCGATCCAGAGCACGGCGGTGCGGGGGCACCTCAGACCGTCGCTCTCCTCTCGGAAGAGATGATCTCGGGCTCGAACACGTCCTTCAACATGTATCCGGGTCTCGCGATGGGCTCGGCAGAAGTGATCGCGGCGTTCGGTACGCACGAGCAGAAGGAGCTCTTCTGCAATCGCATGTTCACGGGCAAGTGGGGCGGCACGATGTGCCTCACGGAATCTCACGCGGGAAGCGACGTCGGTTCCGCAAAAACGAGCGCCAAGCGCAATGCCGATGGCAGCTACAGCATCAAGGGCTCGAAGCTCTACATCACGGGTGGCGATCACGATCTCGTCGAAAACATCATTCACCTCGTCCTCGCACGCGTCGAAGGCGCGCCCGCAGGAACCAAGGGGCTGACGCTCTTCATCGTTCCGAAGTTCCACGTCGCTCCCGACGGGACTCTCGGCAAGCGCAACGATGCCTTCGTCACCTCGATCGAGCACAAGATGGGCCTCACCGCCTCGGCGACGTGCGCGCTCAACTTCGGCGATTCGGACGAGTGTATCGGTTACCCCGTCGGCGGCGACGAGGCGATCAATCGCGGCATGCCGCAGATGTTCCACATGATGAACTTTGCGCGCATCGGCGTGGGCATCCAGGGCATCGCCATCGCTTCGACGGCGTATCTCAACGCGCTCGAATACGCTCGTGAACGCAAGCAGGGCTCCGCGATCGAGCATTGGAAAGACCCGACCGCGCCCCGCGTTTCGATTCTCGTCCACGCCGACGTCCGCCGCATGCTTCTCGACATGAAGTCACGCGTCGAAGGCCTGCGCGCGCTCGCGGTGAAGCTCACGACGCACAGCGATTCTGCCAAGGTCTACCGCGACGATGAAGCGAAGGCGGCTTACCATCAAGGACAGGTCGACCTCCTCGTTCCGCTCGTGAAGTCGTACGGCTCGGATCAGGCCTTCCGCATTTGCGAAACGGCGATTCAAACCTACGGCGGCGCCGGCTACACGCGCGACTACCCCGTCGAGCAGTACTGCCGCGACGCGAAGATCTTCTCGATCTACGAAGGCACCAATCACATTCAGGCGATGGACCTCGTGGGTCGCAAGCTCGGACAGGCGGGCGGCGCGAACTTCCAAGCGTTCCTCGGCGACGTGACGAAGTTCGTCTCCGCGCATTCGAACCACGCGACGCTCGGCGCCGATGTGAAGCGCCTCGGCGCAGCGCAAGAAGCGATCGCGGGCTCGGCATTCAAGCTCCTCGGTTGGTTCCAATCCGGTCAAATGGACATGGTTCCTCTCAACGCGAATCGCTTCCAAGACATGATGTCCGAGTTCACGGTCTCGTGGATGTTGCTCGACGCGGCCGTCATCGCTGCCGACAAGTTGGCGGCACTCAAGGAAGGCCAGCCAGACTTCGCATTCTACTCGGGCAAGGTCTCTGCGGCGCAGTACTACGTGCGGAACGTTCTTCCCAACGTCGACGTGCGCGCGAAGCAGATGCTCGAAGAAGATCGTTCCCCGCTCGACATCCCCGACGAAGCCTTCGCCACCATTTGAGAATTTCTCGGGCGTTCGCGGGGGCCCTGCGTTTGCGCTCTCTCGCCGTCGCGCTTCTCTTTTGCGCGATGGCGAGCGCCTGCTCGCGCGGGGCCGCGTCGAGCGAGCGCGGGCGTTCCTCGCGCATGCAGTCTCTCGCCGACGCGCTCAGCCACGGCGATGATCCGCATGATCGCGCCGAGCTCCGAGGAGCGCCGAGTTGTGACGACGATGCGCACCGACTCCTCTGCTTGGATCTCCTGACCCGCTTCTTCGGCGCGTCGGGCGAGCTCACGCCTCACCATCCCGCACAAGCCGATCTCGCGGCGATTGCGTTCTCGCAGGTGCCCGGCAGCACCTTCGAGGATGCCGGCCCTTTCCTCGGTATCGTCGATAACGGCTCGGGATTGGGCGCAGATATTTTTCGATTGGCGCTCGCAGCCCGTCTTCGCGACGAAGCGCGGATGTTTCCCAAGACCATCGGCGCACCGGATAGCGCCGAGTACCTCGACCGCGTCGGGCGCACGGTCTTCGGCGCCTGCGCGACCTACAGCGTACTCGGCCGCAATCCCCCGCTCGCTACGCTCACACCCGAGCTTCACCCGGACACTTCACGGTGCGTCGCGCGAGACCTCGGTCGCCCGCTCGGCCCCGGAGCGACGTTCTCGAAGGGAACGCATCGCGCGGTTTCTGCGGCAGACGCTCTCGTGCGTACCCTCGCGAATGCGCTTCGCAACGGCGTTCTCCGCATGAAAACGGGCGACGCCAAAGTGCGCGAGCTCAGCGCCGAGATCGACGCGCGCCTCGCCAACGTCGCCGTATCTGCGACCGATTGGCCGATCGAAGAGCGGACGAACTGAGCGACGAGATCCAGCGCGGCAACGCCGCAGAGCTGCGCTTCAGCCGTTGTTGGGGCCGGCCTTCGAGAGAAGCTCCAGGGCTTCGCTCGCGAGAACACCGACCGTCACGCGCTCGGAGATCCCAGAGGCGTCTTCGATCTCGACCGTGCGCTTGTCGCCTGCAAGCGGCTGCAAGAGGCGCGCAGCGCTAGGGTCGCCGATCTCGGTGAGGGCTTCGATCGCCGCGGCCACCGCATCGGAGTCTTCGTGCTGCAAGAAGAGGCCGAGAAGTTTGACGACGCCGGGCTCGGGAATACCGACGAGCAAGTAAGGAAGCTCCGAGAGAGCTGCATCGCCCTTCTTCGCTTGCGCAAGATGACGTTCGACGCCGACCGCGACCTCTTTGAAGCGATCGTACGCGAGCGCCTCGAGGGCTTCGCCTGCCTCCCTTCGCGCGCCAGCATCTGCCGTGCCGAGAATTCGAATCAGGAGTCCGACGACTTCAGGGCCTTCGAGCTCACCGAGCACCTCCGCAAGCAGCGTGAGGCGGAGGGTCGATTCATCGCCCGCCGTGAGCTTGAGAGCCTTTTCTACTTCCTTCGAGAGCAGCGGGACGAGGTCTCGCGGTTCGAGATCCAAGAGATCGGCCAGGCGATCGTCGAGCTCGCGCTGTGCGAGAAAGATTTCTTCGAGAAGCTTTTCGTTTCCATTTCGGTCGGGCACGAGGGAGCGGTAGCCAATTGAAGCCTTCGCTGCAACGCTTTTCGAACGATGCCATACTGAGAAAACCCGCTTGAAGCCCGTCTCTCTCCTCTCTTTACTCGCCGGCACAGCACTCGTTTGCGGCGCGCTCGGCATGCGACGTGAGTCGTCTGCGGCAACGAGCGGCGCGGGCAGTCCGAGTGCGACGGTGCCTACGGGCGGCGGTGCTTCCGTGGAGCCGCGCGCTGGAACCGAATGCGACGAAGGGTTCTTTGCGGACGATGGGGCTTGCGTCGCCCTCCCCGACTTCGACGGCGAGCTTCCGCTCCTCTCGGCGATGGAAAACATTCATCGCGAACGCAGTGGCAGGTGGGCAATCTACGAACAGATTCCGCGCATGCCGGAGCGACCCGCCAACTACGACCGCTATCGCTATCCGATTCCCTCGGGACTTGCGGGCGGACACACCGTCATCAGCGGGTACGATCTCGATCTCGGCGACGAAAGACAGCGCCGCGGCAAGAAGCTTCATGCCGTGGGACACGGCGGTCTCGATCTCCCCGCCCCGCGCGGCACGCCGATCAAGCTCATCCACTTGGAGCACGAGCAAGGCGAGACGCAGATCGTCTACGTCGGCCACCTCTTCGGCAATACGGTCGTGACGAAGCACACCGTGCGCGAGGCCGGCCGCCTGCGCGACTACGTCCTACTTTACGGGCATCTCGACCGCCCCGAGCCCGGACTCGCCGCCCACCGAGTCGTCCTCGAGGGCGAAACCATCGGTTATGTGGGCGACAGCGATTCGCCCTCGCTCGTTCATCTTCACCTCGAAGCCCGGCGAGTGCGCGAGGAAGTCGACATCTTGTCGACGCCCCCGTCTCGCCTCCTCGATCGCACCGTCGTCTGCGACGCTCGAAATGTGCTGCCTTTGAGGGAATAAATGGCGCGGCGGGCTCTCGGCGAGTTCCCCAACTAAATTGCGTTCTGAACGTGTGCTCCTGGCGATCCGGCGGTAGATTGCGTTCGACATGTCGGACCCCCTGAGCGGCTTCAAGCTGGATGAGCGTTACACGCTCGTCGACAAGGTGGGCTCGGGCTCCATGGGCACGGTGTATCGCGCGCGTCAGCACACGACGGCGCGTGACGTTGCGATCAAGATCCTCCGCGGAGACAAAGCGGTCGACGCCGGGAGCAAGGCGCGCTTCATGCGGGAGGCGCGCGCCAACAGTCTTCTCACGTCCCCCAACACCGTCACCGTGTTCGACTTCGGTCAGGCAAAATCGGGCGAGCTCTTTCTCGCGATGGAATTACTCGAGGGGCAATCGCTCGGAGAGCGCCTCACGGATCGAAAAAAGCTCACGCCCGAAGAGGCGGTGTCGGTCGCAATACAAGTTCTGGCATCTCTCGCCGAAGCCCACGCGAAGGGCCTCGTCCATCGCGACCTCAAGCCCGACAACGTGTTCTTCTCCAAGGTCCACGGCGCGCAAAAAGAGATCGTGAAGGTGCTCGACTTCGGCATCGCGAAGTTCGTCACCGGAGACTCCCCCATCAACGCCATCGAAACGCAGGCAGGCACCGTGTTCGGTACGCCCCGCTACATGTCGCCGGAGCAGGCTCAGGGAAAGCCTCTCGACGGCCGCAGCGATCTCTACTCGCTCGGCGTCATTCTCTATCATGTGCTCGCAGGGCGAGCGCCCTTCACGGACGACGACGCAGTCATCGTAATGGCGCGCCACATCAAGGCAGTGCCGCGCCCCCTTCGCGAGCTCGACCCGACGATTCACCCCAAGCTCGAAGCGCTCGTGAACAAAGCACTCTCGAAGCTGCCAGATGCCCGCTTTGCAGGCGCAGAAGAGATGTCCGAAGCCTTCGATGCGTTGCGCGCAGAAGGCTCGTTTCGCACGGGCGCCACGGGTCCCATTCCGACCGCCGCAGGATCGGACGTCGATCTTTCGGCGGCGAGCAGCTCTCTCGATACGGTCGCCGAAGCGGTCGTCCTTCCACAGGAGAAGAAGCGATCGCCTTGGTCATTCGTCGCGATGGGGCTCTTCACGTTCGTCGTCGTGTTCGTCGCGATGATTCGCGGTGTATCGACCGACGTCCCCGTTCAGGCGCTCCACCAACACGAGTCCTTGTCCGCCTTCCAGGCCGCTTCCTCGCTCCCGACGCGCTCTCCCGAAGTCTCCGCGGTGGACGTGCAATCGCTACCGGCCGTGCCGCCGACGCCCCCGAATCCCGCACAATCGAACGTCGGAAAGGGCCGACCCAAGCCAAAAAGCTCGGCTTCTGCGCCGATTCCCACGGCCAGCTCTGGGTACGGAATCTTCGAGTAATTCGGAATTGCTTGAGAAAAACATAACGGCTAGCCTCTTGCGCCCATGCGATCCCGTGACCAGGAGTCTCTCGTCGAGCGCCTCGTGGCCGATCCTCAAGATGAGGGGGCGCTGCGCCAGGCCTACGACATC
>JAHFDV010000567.1 GCA_023248815.1 Myxococcales bacterium | reverse complement strand
AGTCCGGTGGCGCCAGTAATGAGCGTGGGGCGATCTCGCCAAAACGATGTGGTCATTTCAGGTCTTCCAAGGAGCGCGGTCTTCGTTCCAGAGCGTCTGCAAAAGACGCATGTCGCGTACGGTATCCATGCACTGCCAAAAATCTTCGTGGCGGTACGCCGTCAGCTCGCGCCGCTTGGCGAGCTCGTCGAGAACGTCCGCCTCGAAGCTCGTCGAATCGCTCTCGACGAGGTCGACCACGGAGGGCTCGAGCACCATGAAACCTCCGTTGATCCAGCCTTCGCCAGTCTGCGGCTTCTCGGTGAAGCGATCGACGAGGTCGCCGTCGAAGAGGAGTCCCCCGTAGCGCGCCGGAGGACGCACGGCCGTAATCGTCGCCAGCTTCTTGTGCTCGCGGTGATGCTTCAACACTTCGCCGACGGGAACGTCGGAGACGCCGTCGCCGTACGTCATCATGAAGGGCTCGTTGCCGAGGTACTTCTTGAGGCGGCGAAGGCGCCCGCCAGTGTTCGTTTGCATTCCCGTGTCGACGAGATGAACGACCCAGTTTTCCGCGTCGCGGCGGCCTGGGCGAAGAATGCCGCCCGTACCGTCGACCGTCATCGGGCCCGCGAGCGCCACTTCGTCGACGAACCAGCGCTTGATCATCTCGCCCTTGTAGCCCAGCGCGATCACGAACTCGTCGAAGCCATGAGCGCGAAAGTGCTTCATGATGTGCCAGAGGATCGGCTTGTCGCCGATGTCGACCATGGGCTTGGGCTTGACCTCGGTCTGTTCGGCGAGACGCGTTCCGAGACCGCCCGCGAGAATGACGACTTTCATGATGGGACCTGCAATGTGTTCGTGGGGAACTGCTCCGTGAGAAGCAAACGGAGCGTGGCTTCAGTGACGGCTTCGCCGAGGAAGGCAAAGAGACGTTCGAGCTCGGGTTTCGGATTCGCGTAGAGCTCGCCGAGTCGAAGCTCGAGCGTCTCGGAAATGGCGGTGCTGTCTTCGTCGGAACTTTGACGCTCGGCCGTCACGATGACGGCGCCTGCCACGCCTTCCGCGACAATCGCGCGCACGAGGAAGGTGCGATCCTCGAGAAATTCGTGGCCGGCGAGAATCGCCTCTACGAAATGTGCGTCCTTTTCTGTGGTGGCCGTCAACGTCATCGACACGATGGGAGAAGGCTTTGCAAGCGAGATGCCGAAGCTCTCGAGGGCACTCGCGAGGTCGCGGTGAATGCCGGGTAGCATCACCTCTGCACGTGGCTCGAGGAGCGGTGCGAGCGTGGTACCTCTTCCGAGCGAGAACGCGTTTCTCACTAGGGTGCGCACCGCGCTCGCATCGGAAGGCTGAACGGGGCGAGCGCCAGGGTGAGGTGCCGAGCGTGAGATGACAGCGCCGATCGCTCCGCGAAAGCCGCGCGATGCCATCGCCTGACCGCGATAGATCGCCGTCGCCGCGACGAGGTCCGCGTGGAGCTCGGCGCGATGCGGGGAGATATAGTCTTTCTTGAGCTCGTCTCCGGCGCGAACGACGAATGTCCACATGATGTCGATCGCTCCGAGCTTCTCCGCAGCAGAAGCCGCGAGCAGCCACGCATCTGGATGCGCGTTGAGATGAGGCTCGACCGCAGAAAGCGCCTGGCTTGCGTCACCGCGAAGCAGAGTGCACTCGATCTTTCCGAGCTTGGCTTCGAGATGATTGGCCTGCGTCGTCAGCGCGCGATCGAAGGCAACCTCCGCCCTTTCGACGTCGCCGAGCATGAGCTCGCACACGCCCGAGCGTGTCCACGCTGCCCACATCGAAGATCCCTGCACGAAGCACTGCGAGAACATTCGTCCCTCATGCCGGCGCGCGGTCGCATATAGATGAAGTGCCGCGCGTGCATAGCGGTCACGCGCAACGTTGTCGCGCTCGGAGAGCGCAATGCGTTCGAAGGCGAGCCCCTCTAGGACGTCGAAATCGGGGTGTTCGCCCTCGATGAGGCGAGCCGTGCGCACGCTGTCCTTCAGCCCGTAAAAATCGCTCGTGAGGAGAAGAAGGCGGGCGCGTGCAGCGAGCAGCCGCAGGATGGAAGGCTTGTAGCCCGTCGCGTTCGCCACGTGATGGAGAAGCGACCAGCCTTCTTCGACCGTGCGCGCGGCGTCTGCGAAAAGACCGCGCTCGATGTACTGATGCGCGAGATAGCCGTGCGCCGTCGGGTCGCCGGGAGATTCCGCGATGAGGCGCTTCAAGAGGCGGACGTTGCGCTCGAACTTGTCTTTGCTCTCGTACACCTCGGCAGAGGCACCGAGGTGGAGGATGTCGACGTCCACCGCACCGACCTTCATTCCGCGGCTCGCGAGCCAAGGGCCGACGTCTTCGTGAATGACGCCGCGAAACTTAAGATCCGGGGTGCGACGCAAAAGACGGGGCACGCGCTGCACGTCGCCGAGCCGATCGACGCCCGCGAGCACGTCGCTCATCTTCGCGTCGCGCCGCGACGCATCGTGAAGACGCAGCATGCCGCAATCGAAGGAAGCGTGGCTGAGCGCCTTGCGCATCGCCCTCCCGGCGCCAGGAGCGAGCCTCTCGTCTGCGTCGAGCCAGAGCACCCAGTCGCCCGTGGCGTGAGAGATCGACTCGTTGCGTGCGGCGGAGAAGTCGTCTGCCCACTGCATGTCGAACACGCGCGCGCCGGCGCGGACCGCAAGCTCGCGCGTTCCGTCGGTGCTTCCCGTATCGACGACGATGAGCTCGTCGACGACCGGCTTCGCCGAAGCGAGACACTCGGCGAGCATTCCGGCTTCATTCTTCACGATCATGCAGAGAGAGAGTCGGCTGGTCGCCATCGATCTCCGAGACTGCAAGCGATGTGCCCCGAGCGCGGCGCGCGCGAATACGCGAACTCGCTGGGCTTTCGGCGATTCGTCGTGTCAGCGCACTGACACTCCGTCGATCGCTTGGCGACGAGGAAGCGCCCGCGTCGACGCGACGCGTGAAGGTGGCGCGGCCGCCAACGTCTTCACACGCATTTAGCACCTCCGCGCACAACCTCGCACGACGGGCCCGAGCTTTGCACTGCTAGCGCGCAGCACGATGAAAACGCGACCCGAAAGTTCAGTCAGCGCGGGATTGGCCGTTCCTCACGTGAGCGGACCTCGTAAGAGGTGCGACTCATTTTCGCGCGTCCTCTCAAGCCTCATGGAAAAAGCTCGTTCTCTGTCGTTGGTGCGATCTTCTCGAGCGTCTCGTCGTGCACGAGACGGTGCTTCGCGGTCGACGTTGACCGCGCGGCATGACGATCGTCTCGTCACCTTCTCGGTGACCGCACGCGAGAAACGGAGCCATTTCTAATGTCAGTTTCTTTCGGAGGTCTCGCGTCCGGTCTCGACACCAACGGCATCATCGACGGCTTGATGCAGGCGGAAAAGATTCCGCTCACACGCCTGCAGTCGAGAAAGTCCAGCGTCGACGCGTCGGTGACTGCGCTGTCGAACATCTCGAACAAACTTTCGACATTGAAGACGGCCGCGACAGCCCTCTCGACGCCAGAAAAATTCGCTTCGTTCGCGATTACGTCGAGCGAGAATTCCGTCGTCGGATCGGTGACTGGGGTTGCCACTGCGGGCCAATACTCCGTTCAAGTAACTGCGCTTGCGAAGGAGCAACGCACGTTTTCGACGACCCAAACTTCAGGGACAGATGCCCTCAACATGTCGGGAACGCT
>JAHFDV010000178.1 GCA_023248815.1 Myxococcales bacterium | reverse complement strand
TGTCCGCGTCTTCGAAGATCCGCGCGATCCCGAAGTCGAGCACCTTGAGGCGATCTTCGGTCGTAATGAAGAGGTTCTCGGGCTTGATGTCGCGGTGAACGATGCCTTTTTGATGCGCGTGATGAAGCACGACGAGCGTCGGGTCGAGCCACTTCATCGCTTCGGGAGCGGGCATCTTTTGCCCAAGGCTCATCCAACGTGCGTCGACGGTCTCGCCTTCGAGCACTTCCATCACGAGAAATGCTTGGCCGTCTTCCGTGACGTCATCGTCGAGGATCTCGACCACGCCGTCCGTCTCGAGCGTGTTCGCCACGTAGCCTTCGCGAAGAAAGCGATCGCGCACTTCGGGGTAGCCCGAGAGCCGCTGATGCAAGAGCTTGACGGCCACCTTGCGTTGATTGCGGTGCGTCGCGAGAAACACCGTAGCCGTTCCGCCGACTCCGAGGATCTTCTCGATCTTCCACTTCTTCTTCAGAACGGTGCCGACGAGCTGCTCTGCTCTCTCGATATCCTCCATCAGGGCTTCTTCTGCTGTGCGAGAAGAGAGAGGTTGCGTACTTCGATTTCGGCGCGCTTCAGCTTGGGCGCGATTCGACCCTTCGCGGCTTCGAGGTTCGCGCTCTCTTCTTTGATGCGTCGCTCTTCGCTTTCGAAGCGACGGCGATCGGCTTCGCGCTGGCGAACTTCATTGCTCACGGTCGTTGCGTCGTCACCCGTTCCTGCGGCGGCGATGGCGCGATCGAGCGCAGCGCGCGCATCCCGCGCCCGTCTCCGCGCAGCACTCGCCTCTTGCAGGAGCTCGAACTTCCGACTCAGCACCGCGAAGAAGTAGCCGGGCGCACCGAGCACGCCTTCGGGAACTTCCGGAAAGTCTGCGAGCTCGGAAATGCGCTCGTCGTCTGGTGTGACGTGACAGGTCTCCTCGAGGAAGCGCAGCTTGTCGGTCACCGCGCGAGAATAGGGAGCCGATCCGCACGCGTAAAGGCGGCAATTCAGTGACCGGAGGGTTCGACGGCGGAAAGTGTCGCTAAATGCAGCGGCAAACGCCGTTCGAGAAACTGATGCAGAGTCGAGGTCGTGCGCAGTCCGCGGTAACCAGCGCGTCAGTAGACCGTTCCGTACACCTTCACTGGGAGCGCCTTCCGTGAGACATCGGTATTCGTGATGTTCGCAAGCTTCCGCGACGAGTGCGTCGTCGCGACGAGTGCGTCGCTTTTCTCTCAATCACCTAAAATGACCGATGCAATTTCGCCACCAAATGGGATCCACCTCACGTCTCGCGACGGAGAACCTCGCTGAGATGCATGTCGAACTGGCTGGCGACGAGCGCGGATAGATCGTGCACGCTCGTCGTGCCGAGGGAGAGGTCGCGCTTGATGACTTCGAGAAGATTCGCGCGGAGGTCTTGGAGGCGCCGCGACATCGTCGATGCGTGCACGTGATAGATGCGGCCGAGTGTCGTTACCGACATGCCTTCGATGAAGTGGAGGCGCAAAAGCGCGCGATCGCGTTCGCCGAGCGCCAAGAGAGCCTTCTCGACTGCGTCGTTGATCGATACGCCGCCTTCGCGTTTCAAGAGCGCGAGCTCGGGTGATCCCACGCGAAGCGCGCGTTCGTCGGAGCGAATCCCTTTGGCTTCGTCGCCTTCCTCGGAGCCTTCAGTGCGCGCCGCTCCACGCAGGAGCTGCCGCACCTCGCGGATGATCGCGACGCGCAGCCACGCTTCGAGAGGCGAGCGCCCTGCATAGGTTGCGATCGTCGGCTCGCGATCCGGCTCGCGCACGATCAGGCGCACACGAAGCCTTTGCGCGGCCTCATCGACGAGGTTGTCGGAGCGCGCGTGAACGCGTCTCGCGTAAGCAATCGCGGGCGCGAACACTTCACTCTCGAACGTCGTGATCGCCATTCCATTCCCGGATGCGCACGCATGGGTGAGATAAAGATCGGCGACGTGCAGTGCGGCGAATGCCGACGCGGCTTTGCGTTCTCCATCGGCCCCCTCCTTCTCGACGTGGCGCGCGAGGTGCTCGACGAATGCGCGCGGCTCGATCTCGAACCGCGAGCTCCATCGTTCTTTGCCCGCGACGATCGCGCGTTCGAGGGTTGCTTCTGCGTCTTCGAACGCGCGTCCTCCACACGCGACGAAGGCAACGACCAGGCTCGACATTGCTGATTTCTTGACCGATCGCCGCTACGATCACAAGCATCTTGGAGACGTGCCTCGACGATAACCAGCTCTTGTCCTGGGTCGACGGGACACTTTCGGCGAGTGAGCGTGACAGCGCGGAGATTCACCTCGGCAGCTGCGCCGCATGTTGTGAGCTCGTGGCCGAGACAGCCAAATTACGTGAGACCCAGGCAACGCAGGGCGACGGAGCCATTGCGCTCGCTCCGAGCGGGCACATGCGGGTTGGAGCGCGCGTTGGACGCTATGAGCTTCTCTCCGTCCTCGGACGTGGCGGCGCAGGCGTCGTCTATGAAGCGCAGGATCCCGAACTGCACCGCCACATCGCCATCAAGCTTCTCCGCAGTCAAGCCGTCGAACAAGACAGCGACGACAGTCGCGCGCGCCTTCTTCGCGAAGCTCGCGCGATGGCCCGCGTGTCGCACCCGCATGTCGTCAGTATTTACGACGTCGGCATCTGGGATGGACAGGTGTTCGTTGCCATGGAGCTCGTCCTTGGACGAACGCTCCGGAATGTTTTCCGCGACGAGCACATCGGGTCGCGCGCACGACTCGATTGCCTCATCGAAGCCGGGCGTGGACTCTGCGCGGCTCACGCCGCCGGCCTCGTGCATCGAGATTTCAAGCCTGAAAACGTGCTCGTGGGAAACGATGGACGCGTCCGCGTGAGCGACTTCGGACTCGCGAAATCGGCACGCGGTTCCGAGGAGCCGCGGGAGATCAACTCGAAGCGTGCGCTCGACGTGCTTTCGACGGTGACGCTCACGGGGCACATGGCGGGGACGCCGGCGTACATGGCGCCGGAGCAGTTCATGGACGCGCCGACGGACGCGCGCGTTGACCAATTCGCGTTCGGCGTCGTTCTCTACGAAGCGCTCTTCGGAGTGCGACCTTTCGCTGGTACTTCGCATGCCGAGATCGCCAAGAACGTGCTCGACGAAAACATCGAGGCGCGCTCGCCGGCGGCGCTCGATGCCATCTCGGGGGTCGACGACGCCGCGCGACAGTATCGCGCCATCGCAGTACGCGCCCTTTCCCGTGAGCCAGACGCGCGCTTTCCGAGTCTCGAAGTTCTGCTGGAAGAGCTCGAACGAATTCGCGCGAAGACGAAGGCGTCGCGCTTGGAAGACACGGCCGTGCGCGCGGTCGAGGCGATCGTCCCAAACCGTCTCGCGCGAGAAGATGACGGCGCCTCATCCCGACGCCGTCGCGGAATTCTTCTTGCTTCCGCTGCAGCCTTCGTTGGCTTCTCAGGCCTCACGCTCTTCGTCGTCTCACCATTCAAGAATGATGCGAAGGTGATGACCGACATGCGCTCTGCCAGCCAGCCTTCCGCATCCCCGCTTTCGAGCGCGCTAGCATCTTCCCCGAATGCGCCTGCTTCCGCAGGTTCGTCTTCCTCCGCCGCGTACTCGGCGGGGGCTTCGTCGGTCGGCGGAGGTCATCCGCCGATTACGACCGAACCGACCACCTCCGAACGTACGACGAAGCGGCGCGCGCGCCCGACGTCGGTTCCCGCGCGTGGACCATCGCGATCCAACAAGCCGCTAGGAGACCGCGTTGAGAACCCGTTCTGACCGCCGATGCGCGGGGCGCGCGTTTGCCTTCGTCGCGGTCCTCGTTGCTACGAAGGCCGCACACGCGGATCCAACGGCCGAGGACGACCCGAAGATGCTCTTCGCCGAGGGGGCGCGCCTCTATGACGTCGGTGAATACGAGCACGCGATCGACAAGTTTCAACGCGCGTATGTCATCACCGGCGCCCCGCGACTCCTTCTCAACATCGGACAGGCGCATCGGTTGAATGGCGCATGCGCGCTCTCAGCCGCGTCGTATCGACGCTATCTCGAAAAGTCGACCGACCGAAAACATCGACCAGAGGTCGAGCAGCGCGTGCGTGAAATGGACGAATGCGCTCTCGCGAAAGAGAGCGCCGCTCAGCGGTCGAGAGAACCTCTCACGCAGAGTGAGAATGAAGGTCCCGCGACACCTCCGCCGCGCGCGATCTCCGCCGGGCACGAACGTTCGTCGTCGACACTCGGCTGGGTCGGCGTGGGAGTCGGGGCGGGCGGCGTCGTACTCGTCTCGGCAGCGCTTGGGCTCACATTCTCCGCAAAATCGAGGCTCGACAACGTTTGCGCGCCGAGCGGCGGCTGCCCGCGTTCTTCGGCGAGCGATCTCGACGACTACGAGCGCTGGCGTGTCGTGACGGTGGTAGGAGCGGCAACCGTGGCGGTCGGCACTGCCATCGCGGTCGTCGGATTCGTGCGGTCGAGCGGAGCGTCGAGAGAAGCGCAAAGCTCGAAGCTCACGGTTTTTCCTTATTTGTCGGCGGGGAGCGCCGGCGTTCAAGGCACGTTCTTCTGATGCGTCGGCGTGCGCTTGCGCCTCATTTCAGAAGGGTGCGCGCGTCCACGTTGGCGGTCGCGCTGCTGACCTTCACCGGGTGTCAGTCGTACTTTCTGACGGATGGGATCGGCGACGCGGGCAGCGCATCGGACGCATCGCGAGGTGACGCGGCGGTCGATGGCGGTGTCACGCGACCTGCGAGAATCTATGTTTACGGCGGCTCGCTCGACGACAACAAGATCAACGAGGACGGCGTCTCACTCTTCGCCGAGATCGCCGACGACGGAATGCTCGGACCTTGGAAGCCAGCGGCGCAGGCGCTTGCACCGATCACCTGGCATTGTGCCGCGCTTAGCAACGAAGGCTTCTTCGTCCTTCTCACGGGCATCGTTCCGCCGGACGGAGGGAATCGAAAGATCTTCGTCGGCGCAATCGACGGCAACAACGTGACGGGCTTCACGAAGTCGGCCGACATTTTCGAGACGCGTCTTCAACATGCGACGGCGGTCTTCAACGGATCTTCGCTCTACGTATTCGGCGGTGAGCCTGGCGATGCGCAGCCCGCCGAGGCCGATGTCTGGCGTGCGACGGTGAAGGCGTCGACGTTCACCACTCCTGTGCGCGTCACCCCACTTCCGTCGCCCCTCTCGCGGATGGCGATCGCGAGCAACGCAGAAGGCGTTTTTCTCATCGGCGGCACCACGGACACCTCTGCGCCGTCCGCGGCGGCCCTCCACGCAACCTTCAACGCCGACGGCTCGATCTCTCCATTCGAAGCGCAAGTGCCGCTCTCTTCGGCTCGCACCTATCCCGCCGCGGTCGCCTACGGGAACAACGTCTACGTGACCGGTGGCGAGAACTCGATTCAGTTGAACAACGTCCTCTCTTGCCCGATAGGTGGGTCCGGGAAGCTCGGTAGCTGCAGCGAGACCGCACCCCTGCCCGACACGCGGCTCCGCCACCGTGCGCTCGCGCACAAGGGGCACCTCTACGTGGTCGGCGGTCGTGGAACGAAGGACAATCTCGCAACGTTCGTCGGCGACATCGATACGAATGGTGGAGTCGTAAATTGGCGCCCCACGACGCCCTTGCCGACCCCGGCGATCTACGGAGAAGCGCTTCTTTTGCCTTAGACGCCAGATTTTGTGTGACCCTCGGATCCGCCGTTCTTCAGCGCTTCTGTCGCCCCAAAGAGACACGTCTCTGTTACGCTCCGGCGCGTGAAACTGTATGCCGGCAAAGTCAACGCGATCGCCGCCGAGATCGTTCGCTCGCTCTCTACTGCGGGAGACATCGAAGTCGGCTCGCCCTCCGAGGTCGTGAAAGACGTCGAAGGCGTTCTCAAGTCCTATCTTCAGGCCGAAGCGGACGTGAACGACAAGACGAAAGACTTGCTCGCGCGAACGGGCCGCAGCATGGACGACTATGGCAAGGTCCGCGTCTCCATCGCCGAGACGAACGGCATCAAAGTCGGCGACGAGATGCTCGAGTACTTGCTCGGCCAACTCCTCGAGACCTTCGGAACGTCCAAAAACGTCGACGAGATCTTCGCGGAAGACATCGTCCTTCGCCGCAAGATGATCGCGGTCTTCAAAAAGTACCTCTCCGAAGACGCAGAGCTCGACGCCGCCATTCGCGCGCAGCTCCGCCATCTCAAGGAAGGTTCTCCTACGTGGGACGTCGAATACGAGCGTCTCGCCGAGCAAACGAAGCGGAAACGCGGTCTAGCGTGATTGCTCGCGTGATTGATCGCCTGAACGACTAAAAACGAGAACCTTCGAGGAACCGTGGAAGACGCGAGCGACTTTCTCCTTCTCATTCTCTCTTCGCCGAGTGGCGCAGGGAAGACGACGCTCACGAAGCGTTTGCTTGCGGAGTTCCCCGAATTTCGCTTCAGCGTTTCTCACACGACACGCGCGCCTCGCACCAACGAGGTCGACGGGCGTGACTACCACTTCACGACGCGGCCCGAATTCGAGCGCCTCGTCGAAGCGGATGCCTTCGTCGAGTGGGCGGAGGTTCACGGAAACCTCTACGGCACGGCGCGCACGGAGATCGATCGCGCACGCGGCTCCAAAGAGTGCGGCGGCCTCTTGTTCGACATCGACTATCAAGGCGCTCGCCAGATCCGCGCCAAGCTGCTCGATGTCGTCGGCGTCTTCGTGTTGCCTCCTTCTCTCGACGAGCTCGAGAAACGTCTTCGCGGGCGCGCAAGCGATACCGAAGAAGTCGTCCAACGACGCTTCAGCGCCGCCAAAGTCGAGATCGAGCACTACGCCCTCTTCGACTACGTGCTCCTGAACGACGACCTTGATCGCGCCTACACGAAGCTCCAAGGCATCATCCTCGCCGAACGCTCGAAGCGCCTCCGCAAGGCCCACCAGGCCGAGCAGCTGCTGCGCTACGGCAAGGTGCACTGAACCCGCTCCTCGCATCCCGTGAGCCGCTTCGGCAAAAGCGAATCGCCGCGGCAAAATAGGCCGTTTGGGGTTTGCGGTGGGTAGCGCTCCCTGCTAGAGCCAGCCTCCGGCATGCCAGTTTTGGGCGTCATCGGAGGCAGCGGCCTCTATCAAATCGAAGGTCTCGGTTCCCGTGAGGAGCTCGAGGTTTCGACCCCCTATGGCGCGCCGAGCGATCGCGTGATTCGTGGAAAGCTCGGCGATACGACGCTGCTCTTTCTTCCACGTCACGGTGTTGGGCACCGCGTTCCGCCGCACGCCATCAACTACCGCGCGAACATCGCCGCGTTGAAGCAGCTCGGCGCGACGCATCTTCTCAGCGTGAGCGCCGTCGGCTCGATGAAAGAAGAAATCGCGCCCGGCCATCTCGTCATCGTCGACCAATTCATCGATCTCACGAGGCGCCGCGTTTCGACCTTCTTCGACGAAGGGTTCGTGGCGCACGTTTCGTTCTCCGATCCCATTTGCGCGACGATGGCTGCGGCGCTCGCCAAAGCAGGAATTGCGGCGGGCGGAAAGGTCCACCCCAAAGGCACCTACGTTTGCATCGAAGGACCACAGTTCTCGACGCGCGCGGAAAGCCTGCTCTACCGCTCCTGGGGCGTCAGCGTGATCGGAATGACGGCGATGCCCGAAGCCAAGCTTGCGCGCGAAGCCGAGCTTCCTTTCGCCGTGCTCGCGCTCGGTACGGACTACGACTGCTGGCACGAGAGTGGCGAAGCCGTGACCGCCGACGCCGTGGCGGAGGTCATGAAAAAGAACGTCGACGTTGCGAAGCGTGCGATCACGGAATTCGCGAAGACACTCCCCGACCCTTCCACCTGCGCAGGACCTGGCGCATTGAAAACAGCCGTCATGACGGCACCCCATTCGATTTCGAGCGAAGCAAAAAAGAAGCTGGCTTGGCTTTTAGGAGAGAACTGAAATGACTACCCCATCCGTCCTCGTTGTTGGCTCTGTCGCGTATGACGATCTCGAAATGCCGTACGGCATTTTCGAAGACGTACTCGGCGGCGCTGCCGTCTATTCCTCGTTCGCTTCGGCGCTCTTCGCGAAGACTGCGCTCGTCGGTGTCGTCGGTGAAGACTTCAAGCCGGGAGACGTGAAGAAGCTCGAAGAACGCAGCATCGACGTGCAAGGACTCGAGCGTGCCGCGGGCAAGACGTTTCGCTGGCGCGGCCGTTACTCGAAGGATCTTTCGAGCCGAGAGACGCTCGAGACGCATCTCAACGTGTTCGCCGAATTCTCGCCCAAGGTCGCGCCCGAGCTTCGGAACCCGCGCTATTTGCTCCTCGGCAACATTCACCCTGCGCTTCAGCTCGGCGTTCTTTCGCAGCTCGAAAAGCCGCGATTCGTCGCCGCCGAC
Organism: Myxococcales bacterium; assembly: GCA_023248815.1. Lineage (GTDB taxonomy): Bacteria > Myxococcota_A > Polyangia > Polyangiales > Polyangiaceae > JAHFDV01. The sequence continues at coordinate 1,980 of JAHFDV010000178.1, read as the reverse complement.
ACGATGAACTTCTGGATCTCGGGCGAGCCCAAGCTCCTCAACGACGTGCTCGGCAAGATCGATCTCCTTCTCATCAACGACGAAGAAGCGCGCGAGCTCTCGGGCATCTCCAACATCAAGAAAGCTGCCGCCGACATCCGCAAGCGCGGCCCCAAGCATTTGATCATCAAGCGCGGTGAGCACGGAGCGCTCCTCTTCGACGATCAAGGCACGTTCTACGTTCCTGGCTTTCCCCTCGAAGACGTTCGTGATCCGACGGGCGCAGGCGATACGTTCGCCGGCGGTCTCTTTGGCTATCTCGCCGCCAAAGACGACGGAAAGAACGCCCCGCTTCCCGAACATTGCTTGCGCCGCGCCATGCTCTTCGCGACGGCCTCGGCTTCCTTCTGCGTCGAAGATGTCGGCAGCGCAAGACTCGAACAAGTCAGTCGCAAAGACGTCGTCGCGCGCACGAAGCAGCTCCTCGCGATGCTCGACGTCGGTGGAACGCTGGCGCTCGAGGCGTGAATTGCCTAGCTAACCGCTCTTTGGGCCGACGGTGGGTCGGCTCAGCGCTTCGCCGTAGGATGCAGGATCGGTTGGACCTTCGGTGAGCAAGACGAGCACGTTCGAGTGCTCACCGATTCCGAGACTTTCTTTCTCGAGCGTGCGCGCCTCGTCTCCGAGAAGCTCCATCGCTGCGGCGATCCCGCTTGCCCCCGTCTCACCGACAGCGAGTCCGCTCTTCGAGAGCGCGCGAACGGCGCGAACAGCCGACGCATCGTCGAGCGTGAGATACGCGGACAAGCCCGCCTGCAACATCGGCCACGTCGCGAACGAGGCAAGCCCGCAGTTCAAGCCCGCCATGACGGAGAGATGCGGCCCCGGTACCTTCACGATCTTTCCCGCCTTCGCCGACTCGAAGAGACACGCCGCCGAATCTGGTTCGACACCAATGACCTTCGTTCGTGGATGAAACGCGCCGTAGTGAGCGACCGCCGCAGCTGCCAATGAGCCCACGCCCATTTGCACGAAGACGATGTCGATCGGCTCGGAATCGACCTCGGATATCGCGTCCTCGATCTCGAAGAACATCGTCGAGTATCCGCGCACGATGAGATCGCAGACTTTCGTGTTTCCCTCCCACGAGGTGTCCGAGAGGAGCACGCGGCCCCCTTCTTTCTCTGCGTGCGCAGCTGATTCATCGACGGCGTCGTCGTAGCTACCGTCGACCTGAATGACGTGCGCGCCCTCCGCCCGGAGCGCATCGATGCGCGCCTTGGCCATTCCTTGCTGTACGAGAACCTCCGCACGGAAGCCGAAGCTCTTCGCGATATGCGCGACCGCTCGACCGTGATTTCCATCGGTCGCGGTGACGAGCGTGATCGGATCGAGCGTCGCAAACGCTTCTCGTAGTTGAGAGATGGTTTGCCACTCGGGCTCTCTGCCCAAGCGCTCGATCGCGACGCTGTAGATTGCCCACGAGGCGCCCAGGACCTTGAACGAAGGGAGCCCTAGACGCGACGTTTCGTTCTTGCCCCAGATGCGCCGCGCACCGAGAGATGTCGCGAGGCCATCGAGCGCGACGAGTGGCGTCGCGACGTAACCCGGCATGCGCCGATGAAATTCGAGCGGCCGGCGATTCGGCGGCGCGAGCTCGACAGCCGTTCGATTCGCAGGCGGAAGAAAAAATCGTTCGATCGGCATGAGTTCGGCTCAGCGCGTCTCGGGTGCTCTAGACCTTTTTCGGCGGCGCCGGCGGATGGACGGAGCGCTTCAGCGTTCCATCGAACAACTTCTCGCACCACGCCTGATTGAAAACGGTGTCGGCGTAGCGCTCGCCGCGATCAGCGAAGATCGTGACGGCAACGGGCGGCACGCGAAACGTTTTGTCCGCAAAATAACGACGCATTGCGGTGAATGCCGTTCCTGCGGAGCCACCCACGAGGAGAAACTGTTCGCGCCAGAGCTCGTGACACGCGCGCACGGCGGACGCTTCTT
>JAHFDV010000177.1 GCA_023248815.1 Myxococcales bacterium | reverse complement strand
GCTCAAAAGAACGCCATTTCGTGGGAGCACCGAGGTCATGAGGATCGATCGCGAGGTCGCCTTCGAAGCGCCCGTGCTTCCATTCGGTCGCGGAGGTGCGGCGATGACGGGGATTTTCCCTGTCCCCGCGAGCTGCGAGCCCGTAGGAGATGGCGTCTCGCTGGCGATCGATTTCGAAATGCGCGGAGCGAGAGATGCGCGAAGGAGCGGCGTCGGCGTCGTCATTGCGATCTTCAGGCCGGCATAGGAGCCTGCGAGCACGACGGCGAAAACGAGCGCCTTCGGGACGACCGCCAGAATCATTTTTCGGCGGCGCTCCGCTTTTTGAAGGCCGGCGACGAGCCGAAGCAGCTTCGGATCCGAAGGAGCGTAGGCGAGCGCCCGATTGAACTCGGAGGCCGCTTCGAGGATGTCTCCGCGTCGCCTTGCCTCGTGCCCGAGCTCGGTGAGCTTGGCGAGCATGCGCGCAGAATGCGCCGCGCGATAGGCGTCGGGTGCGGCGAAGAACTTCGCGAGCTCCGCGCTCGGCTCGGTGACTCCGACACGCGAGAGCTCACGCGCAATCGCATCCCGAACGCTGCGCGCATCGGGGAAACGTTCTTCGCGTGCCCCAGCGAGCGCATGATCGACGAGCTGGCTCCAACGTTTTCCGATCTCCGGGATCTCGTGCTCGGCCGATGGATAGCGGCCTTCGAGCACACGTCGCAGCACTTGGGCGGGATTCGTTCCTTCGAAAGGAAGGTGACCGACCATGCACTCGTAGAAAAGGACTCCGAGCCCGAACACGTCCGCGCGGCCGTCGACCTCTTGTCCGTCGATCTGCTCTGGCGACATGTGCGCGGGGCTTCCAAGCACCTGCCCAGTCGACGTCACGCCTTGAGCGTCCAAGAGCTTCGCGATCCCGAAGTCCGTGAGCTTGACGATGACGCGCGCAGGCTGCCCGTCATCTCCCCTCGCCCCATTTTTTTCGAGCTCGAGGAGCACATTTTCGGGTTTCACGTCGCGGTGAATGACGCCTTCTGAATGTGCGTGAGCTAGCGCGGAGAGCAGATCCATCGCGATCGCGGCGGCAACCTCCGGTGGCATCGCACCGACTTCGGCGAGAATCTTGCGGAGCGTTTTTCCACGCACGAGCTCTACGACGAGATAGCGCTCACGCTCGTCTTCGGACGAGACGTCGAACACCTCGACGATGTTGCGATGCCGAAGCATCGCGACGGCGCGCGCCTCTGCGAAGAAACGATGCGCGATCTCTTCGGAGCTCCGAAGATGAGGATGCATCACCTTGACGGCAACCTCGCGTCCCAGCCGTTGATCGCGCGCGCGATACACCGTGGCCATGCCCCCGTGCCCGAGCTCTTCCACGATCTCGTATTTCTCGAGAACGGGAAAGCGATCGTCAGATGCAGGGACCGCCATGAGCGGGCTAGATTAGCATCCGAGTCTCACCTGAGCTACGCGCGTGTGACCGCTGTCAGCCTGGTGGGCCCGCGACCAGCCGCGCTGCAGAGAACGAGGATTAGAGCGTCTCGCCCGCGCACGTCCGCCATCAGCGCAAGAAGCTGACCGTGTACCGCCCCGGGCCGTTAGGCCCCAAACAACAAAGCGAAGATAAGCACAGAGAACGTGGATCTAAGCATCTCGTCCGGCGCTCAAGCCTGCGCAGTGCGCCACAGTCAGATCGCATCTCGACACGGCGCCAAAGGGTTGAGCGCCGCGCGAGATGCTCCGAGCATTCGTCCCTGCGCACAGCACCTATTTTCCTTGGGGCCTGCCGGCCCGGTGGCGCCGCGACGAGATGCGTTCTTGGTGGTGGCGTTACTTCTTCTTCGGGAGCATTTCGTCGTGGAGGGGCGTGAGAAGCGTGAGGGCTTCGTCGCGCTCGGCCTCGCCGACACCTGCATCCGAAAGGGCTTTCACGAAGACTTCGACGAAGGGCTCCCACTGCGCTTCCGTGAGGATGCGCATGTCTTTGCCTTCGTACTTGCACGTGCCCTTCATCTGTTCGCAGAGGAAGTCGTTGAGGTCTTTCTTCAGCGTCTCGAGCTTGGGGCCCGTGATCTTCGCGAAGGACTTCTTCAGCTTCGGGTGCGCCGCTGCGCCTTTGAGCGTTCCGTCCACGACGGCCGAAAGCTTTTCGGCCCCGCCCACGCGCTCATAGAGCGTCTTGGGGGCCGGCGGCTCGGCGTCTACCGGCTCCGGCCCGGCATCGAGCGACTCCATGACGGGCACCTTCGCGGTCTTTCCGCCGCAGGCAACGGGACCGAGGAGAGCGGTTCCTGAAAGAACAAGGGTGAGGACCGAAAGCGTTCGAAGAAGGTTTCGCATGGGCTTTGATCTCGCCTTTTACCATGTTCTTTTCGCCGTTGCCCCCTCTGTTCTTTAGACAGGTCGGCAGGAGAAGAGGATAATCACTGGTCTCATGGGCGAGGCGATTCTCCTGCTCGACGGAAAGCCGCTACTCCGGACCCTCTCGGGTTTGCCGGAACTGGAGTACGCGCTTTTTGACGCGGGTGAAGTGACCCTGCGTGCAAGCGACATCGGCGCCATCCGCGAGGTCTCGTACCAAACGCGTGTGGCCTTCGCTCGCGATCGCCTCGAGCGCGCCGGAATCTTCTCCGGTCTCGGAGACACGTGCGCGAACACGATTCGCGCAACCGCGGTCCTCGGCTACGCGCGCGGCCCTGCGGCGCAACGCGTGCTCCACCTTCTCACTCCGGCGGAGCTCTTCGACGGCTTCGCGTTCGACCCCGAGAAGAAGTCCTACGAGGGTTTCTTCCTCGACCTTCATTCGCTTGCGCGCGATCTCTCGCACCCAACGGCGGCGATGATTCTCCAAGCCATCGCGCTTTTCGAACGTCTCAAGGACGCATACGACAGCGACGAGCTCTCGCTCGACACGGAGTCCGTGATGGCAGACACGCGTCCCGGGGAGCGCTCGTATCGTCGCGTCTCGCTCCCCAACGTCGAACGACTTTTCACGTCGCTCCAGGAGCTCGCAGAGAAGTCCGTGCAAGCAACGTTGCGTTCCCCCGAGCGCTCTCCGAAAGAGATCCTCGAATTCATGGAGGCGAGAACGAACGACGACGTGCGGTTGGAAGACATTCGCCGCATGCTGGCCCCGCCCGCAGAAAATCGCGTGCGCTCGAGCCCGATGATCTCCGTCGGTCCGAAGCCCAGCACCATTCCGCCGCCGAACGTCGCTCCGCATTCGTCGCGCGGACCGACGCGTCCTGGCATCGACGCACCGCGATCGAGCTTTGTTCCTGGCAACCACTCGGTTCCTGGCAATCAGGCGCCTGCCCACCAAGGTCGTTTGAGCCAGCCTCCTCCCAATCAGGGTGTCGCTCCATCGCCGAGGCCCGACGCCGTCACGGTGGCCGTGCCAGTGCCAGAGGTGCGCAACCCGTGGACGAGGACGCAACGCATTCTTTCGCCCCCCCCCGGTGTCGCCGCAGGCCCGGCACCGAAACCCATTTCCGATCGTCCCCTGATCGGTACTGCGACCTACGGATCTCCCGTCACGGTTCGCGATCGCTACGCGCCGACAGCCTCCGCCTATCACCAAGACGCGATCCGCACGCCGCCTGCGCGCGCAGCGGTACAGGCGCCGAGTGCTCCTCCAAAAGCAGTCTCTTCCCCTCCGCGAGGGAACTCTTACCCGACGCAGGATGGCCCAGCGGTTCGCGAACCTTCTTCGCCGCCGTCGGACCGCGCCGCGCCGATGAGCCTCACTCCCGCGGCCCAGAGTTACGCTCCTCCGCGGACGAAGAGCTCGCACCCGCCGGGCAGCGTCGCTTCTCCCGAGCCCGCCAATGGTCCGCCGTCGAGCTCCACGGATCAGCCGCCCGCTTTTTTTGCGGGACCTCCCCCTCGCGAAGCGCGCGCAGGGCTCATCGGCGCGTCGCTTCCTCCGATGGCGAGCGAAGACGAACGCCACATTCGCGTTTCCGCGAACCTCACGCTGCCGAAGCGCATTCCTTCTCGCTCGCTACGTGCTGCGCCAGAGATCGTCGAGAATCTCAGCTTGCCGCCAGGTCTCCATGGCGAAATTTCGGACGAGGGAAGCGCGCTCCCGACGAACGTTCTCGATGCGCGGATCAAGTTCACGCATTGGGCGCGAGAGCTCGGTCGTCAGTACAAGAACGAGTTCGGTACGATCCTCAAAACTGATCTTCACAGCATCGAGCTCATCCAAGCGCGTCTTCGTGAGCGCTTCCCCGAAGGCATGCTGAAGAACGCGACCGAGCAGCATTTCGTCGAAAAGCACGGCGCGCTCCTCGCGGAAATCTTGATCCGCACCCTCGGCGCCGAGTGGACCGACATCGCGCCGACCGAGCTCGGCTACTGGGAAATGACGACGCCGCCTTCGACGCGAGTCTGGCCCTTCGGTAGAGTGTTTCGCTACATCACGATGGGCTCGAAAGAGCGCGATCTCGTGAGCTTCTTCCTCGAGGTTCAGCTCCGCGCGCACTCGCAGCGTTCCTGATGGCGAACTACATCACGGGCGCTGGCGCAAAGCGCCTTCAAGAAGAGCTCGCGCGCCTCTGGACGAAAGACCGACCGCACATCGTTCGCGAAGTTGCCGAGGCTGCAGCCCAAGGGGATCGCAGCGAGAACGCCGAGTACATTTACGGCAAAAAGAAAATGCGCGAGATCGATCGCCGCATCCAGTTTTTGCGAAAGCGTCTCGAGTCGGCGACCGTCGTCACCGACCCTCCGGATCGCAATGCGATCTTTTTTGGCGCCGTGGTCGTCGTCGAAGACGAAGACGGAATACGAACGACCTATCGCATCGTCGGCGAGGACGAGATCGATCTCGCGCAGAAGCACATCAGCTGGCGCTCCCCCATCGGCGCGGCGCTCCTGAAGAAAAAAGCCGGCGACACGCTCGTCGTGCGAAGACCCAACGGCGAGCTCGAGCTCACGATCGTGTCGTTTTCCTACCCCAGCGAGTGACGTCGAAGCGCCTCCATATTTGGCGCTCGCTCGATTCGCGCATTGCGTTCTAATGTGCGCGCCATCATGGATCGCGCTGCGTTCGAAAAGCGCTTTGGGCATCCCCCGGGGCTCTACATCCTCTTCTTTACCGAGATGTGGGAGCGCTTCTCCTACTACGGGATGCGCGGGCTCCTGAAGGGGTACATGATCTACTACCTCTTCGTCGGCGCACGGCGCGCGCTCTACGTGCCGGAAGGCGCAGAGTCGAGCGTCGTTCCCGTCGTCGCGGGCGATCCCTCCGAGGTGCTCGGACTCGATCTCGTGAAAAAGTTCGTGACGTTCTTCGACGCCAACCTCGACATCCAAGGCCAAGCTTCACAGATTTACGGGCTCTACACGGCGCTCGTGTATCTCACCCCGGTCATCGGTGGATATCTCGCGGATCGCTATTTCGGTCAGCGTCGAATCGTCGTGGCCGGCGGGCTCCTCATGGCGCTCGGTCACTTTGTGATGGCTTCGGAGCGCCTCTTCTTCGTCGCGCTTCTCTTGCTCATCATCGGCAACGGTGCGTTCAAGCCGAACATCCAGACGCAGGTAGGTGCACTCTACAAGGATGACGATCCTCGTCGGGACCGCGCCTATTCGATTTTTTACGTGGGCATCAACCTCGGCTCGTTCATCTGCAATCTCATCTGCGGAACCCTCGCAGCGCTGAAGGGCTGGCACTGGGGATTCGGCGCGGCGGGCGTGGGCATGCTGTTCGGTCTCGTTCTCTATCTTTGGGGGCAGCGCTTCTTGCCGAAGGAGATTCGTGCGAGCAAAGCGCTGGCGACGAACGAAGCCGTTCCGCATCGCTTGGAAGAAGAGGCCGCACGCATCACGAACGGGGAGGACACTTCGCAGGAGGTCGGAGCCTCGAAGCAAGTCGAAGCTCCGCGCAAAGGTGGCAAGCTTCGTCCCGAAGAGAAGCGCGCCGCGCTCTCGCTCGTCGCAATCTCCGCTCTCAGCATCCCCTTCTGGGCGGTCTACGAGCAGCAGGGCAACACGATGCAGACGTGGGCCGACGAGCAGACGCACTGGCCGGTAATTCTCGGCTTCCAAATTCCGAGCAGCTGGTTTCAGTCGTTCAACCCGCTGATGATCATGATCTTCACGCCCGTCCTCACGATGCTTTGGGACGCACAGCGTCGCAAGAACCGCGAACCGACGAACGTGAGCAAAATGGCGATCGGCAGCGCCCTTCTCGGCGCTTCGTTCATCATCATGGTCATCGGCGCACGCGTGATCGGCAATGGTAAGGGCAGCATGCTCTGGCCCTTCGCGGCCACGTTGGTCCTCACGATCGGCGAGCTCTACCTATCGCCCATCGGCAATGCGCTCGTCGCGCGCGTGGCTCCCGTGAAAATGGTGTCGATGTTGATGGGTGTGTGGCTCGGCGCGAGCTTCTTCGGTAACTGGCTGTCCGGCGTGATTGGCACGCTCTATTCGAAGCCTTGGGTCGGTCGTGAGCGATTCTTTCTTCTGCTCACGCTGATGGGGCTTCTGACTGGACTCGCAATCTGGGCCTTCAACAAGCCGCTGAAACGCTCGCTCGGTTGACGGCGAAAGCCTTCACTCGCGCATGCGAATGGGTCGCCCCTTCGCTTCCGCGCGTACCTTCGTGAGAGCTATTCCAAACAGCAAGAGCTGCGCGGAGTAGCTCACCCAGAGCAGCAGGAACACGAACGAGCTCGCAGCGCCGAACATGCTCATCTTGCTCGAGTGCGAGAGATAGAGCCCGATGAGTGAAGAGCCGATGGACGCAAACACGGCAGTGATCGACGCGCCCGTGACCGCGTCGCGCCAGTGAACGCGCGCCGAGGGAAGGAGCATCATCACCGCGAAGACCAAGAAGCCGAAGAGCCCGACCGTCACGAAAGTCTCGACGAGAGCGAGGATCCATACGGCGACTCCCGTGAGATCGGAGAACACGGGAGCGACCTGTGCCATGAGCGCCTTCAACACGAGCAAAAAGACGATGAGCGCCGCAATGACGACGACCATTACGAGAGCCATGATTCGCTTCTGAAACTCGTTTTTCAGGGAGGCGCGAAAGCCTTCGCCGGATGGGAGCGGAAGGCCCCATACCTCGTGGATCGACCGGCGCAGTGCCGAAAAGAGGCGCGTCGAAGCATAGAGAAGGAGAACGATTTGCAAGACATCGGCGAACCCGCTGATGGGTTGCGCTTCGAGGTTGTCGAGCATGGCGAGAACGGCGTGGGCGGGATCGCTACCGAGCCACTTGGCGAGCACTTCTTCCGTCACTTCGCGTGCAGACGCCTCGGGCGCAAGCGTGGCTGCGAGCTTCAGTGCGAAGAACAGAATCGGCGCGATCGACAAGAGCGCGTAGAACGCGATCGACGCGCTCAGATAGCGGCCGCCGGATTCCGAGAAGATCTTCTCGGCGCGTTTGAGATGATGAAACGCGCGTAGGAGCGGTCCTTCCTTCGTGGTCGTGATCGATTTTTGGTTCGGCTTCGTTTCGGACGCTTTCTCTGCGAGCGCCGAATCCTCGACGACGGTCTCCGGGGCGAGATCGCCCTTCACTTCGTCGGCTTCGGCTTCGCTCATGGCGGAAAGAAGAGCTCGTTAGGTGATGCGCGGTTCGATGCGCGCGATGAGAGCCTTCAAATAGAGGCCTTCCGGGAATGCCGCGGGAACCGGGTGATCTGCGCCTTGCGTCCAGCGTTCGAGCACTTGCGCTTGCACGTTGGCGCGAAGCGTTCCGTTCGCGAGCGCGCGCGTGAGTGCGAAGAGGTCCACGGCGGCCGAGCACGAACAGAGAACGAGCAGCCCGCCAGGATTCGTCGCGCGAGCACCGAGCTCGGCGAGCTTCGAGTAAGCGACGAGCGCTTGATCGCGCGAACCACGTGTCGGAGCGAGACGGGGAGGATCGACGATGGTGAGGTCGTAGCCTTGTTTTTCGCCCGCTTCTTTGAGCACTTTTCGTGCGTCGGCACGCGCGAACGTGATGTTCGCATCGAGCCCGTTGAGACGAGCGCATTCGGCGCCCACTTCGCTCGCGAGCGCGCTCTCGTCGACGGCGACGATCTCTTTTGCGCCGCCGCGAGCTGCCGCGAGAGCGAAAGAGCCGACGTAGGAATACGAGTCGAGGACGCGCCTTCCCTTCGCGAGCTCTTCGACGCGACCGCGAAGCCCGCGCTGATCGAAGTAGTAGCCCGTCTTCTGTCCGAGCTCGGTCGGCACCGAGTACTTCAGGCCGCGTTCGCTGAACGTGAAGCGCTCGATGGGCTCGCCCGCGAGATGACCGGGCGTCGGTTCGAAGCCTTCGTTCTTGCCGACGGACGCCGGAGTTCGGTCGTAGATCGTCTTCGGGCGGAACACTTCTTCGAGTGCCTGCACGATCATTCGATCACGGAGCTTCATTCCGATCGTGAGAAATTGCACGGCGATGGTGTCGCCGAGGCGGTCGACGATGATGCCCGGAAGGCCGTCACCTTCGGCATGGATCCAGCGAAGCCCAGTCGTCCCCTCGTCCGTGCCGAGCCCGAATTCGCTTCGCAATTCGCGCGCGCGTGTGAACTTGCGGACGAAAAATGGAACGTCGATCGCCGTCGTCACGTCTCTCACGAGGATTCGGACGGGAATTGCCGATCCCGGCGAATAGAGCCCTCGCCCGATGAAGTTGCCGCGGGGATCGATGACGCTGACTTCATCACCCGCTGTTGCACCGCCCCGCAAGTCGTCGATGGCCTGCGCAAAAACCCAAGGGTGGCCAGCCCATAGCGGCTGCACGTGCCCCGGTTTAAGACGAATGGTCGCCATCCACCGCTTCTACCCCAAAAAATACCTCAACGGTTACGGCAAGCGTCTTGCACCAGTGACTCGAATTGCGGCGTGAATCGCCCGTAGCGTTAACAAAGCGACAATTTCCAAACTCCTAGAGTTCGCACTACCATGGCGCTTTCGTCAGGGTGGCAGCGACTGGCACACGCGAGGTTTTCGATGAAGCACCTTCTTTCGAATAGAAACTCTGATGAGATCGCCTCGACGCGGACACTCATGAATAAAATGACTTGGACTCGAATTCTCTCCGTCTCCGCGTTCGTTCCCGCCCTCTTCATCGCGTGCGGTGGCACCGTCGAAGGGGATCCGGAGGAACCTGACGCAGCGACGGATGCCGCAAGGGTCGATGGCGATGCCCGCCTCCCCGACGGTGGACGTCCCGACCGCCAAGGTCCGATCGATCGCGATGGCTCGCGCCCCGACGGAAATCCGTTCGTCGAGCCCACCTGCCCGTTCACGCCGCCTCCGCAGACAGCCTACGATTGCGACGTCGCGAAGCAGACAGGCTGCAAACCAAAAGAGGCGTGCACGCCCTTCGCCGACTACCCGAGCGATCCCTGCGAGCCCGAAACGTACGGCTCGCTCTGCATTCCCGCCGGCACGGGCACGCAAGGTACGGCCTGCACGGGTCAGCTCTCGTGCGCGGCCGGATACATCTGTGTCATCACGGGCGCGGGAACGAACTGCGCGAAGTATTGCGATCTCACGAGCCCGAGCGGTTGCACGGACGGCCTCGTGTGTGACTCCGTCGACGTGTCTGGAGTCGGAGTCTGCAATTGAAAGCTCGCATCGCAGTCGGAGCTCTTTTTCTCGCCGGCATTTTCGGCGCATGTGGATCACGTACGCAGCTCGTTCCGGGTGAGCCAGTTCCGGACGCGGGCAAGCCAGCTTGCGTGGAGACGAAGGACTGCGCGGGCTTCGAGGATCTCTGCAATCCCGTATCGTGCGACGAAGGCGCGTGCGTGAAGGGGGCGAAGGTTACGTGCGACGATGGCGATCTTTGCACCGACGATCGTTGTGAGACGACGACGGGCAAATGCGTGTTCACGGCGAGCTCGTTCGACCTCGATGGCGACGGTCATCGTGGGGCAAAGCCGGGCACCGTTCCTGGCGCTGCGGGGTCCTGTGGAGACGATTGCGACGACACGCGCGCAACGGCCTTCCCTGGAAACAAAGAGATCTGCGACGGCGTCGACAACGATTGCAACGGCGTCGTCGACGACGGCGCGCACTACGTTCCGAAAAGCGGCGCGGCAGATGGCGTTCGTGTCTCGACGAATGCTCTCACGCGCTCGAGCCCGGGTGGCATCGCGCACGACGGCAAACGCTACTTCGCAGGCTACACGGGGACGAGCGGTGGAAAAGAGCGCGTGTTCGGCGCATTCCTCGACGTCGACGGAACGAAGACCGGCGCGGAGACGCGGCTCGTGCAAGTGGAATCCGATGCATACGCGAGCGGCGTCGTTTGGACGGGCGATCGCTTCGGCGTCGTCTGGAGCGATCGCCGCTTCGACAATTACGAGATCTTCTTCGCGACCTTCGATACCTCGGGACGCA
>JAHFDV010000176.1 GCA_023248815.1 Myxococcales bacterium | reverse complement strand
TGTCGCCCATGACGTAGACCTCGTTCGGTTTCACGAAGAACGGGCCCTGATACTCTGCGGAACCGCCGAGGCTCTTGTCGAAGAAGGAGAGGTACTCGTGGCCGCCGAGGAACTCGACGAAGAGCTCTCCTTCGTGATGGGAGATTCCGTTCTCCCCCTCGTTGTACGAGTAGGTCCCGGCGAGGCAGTTCGGCACTTGCCAGTCGTTGATCCACGGATGCCCGCCGCGCGCTTCGAGCTTGTCACCCGGAACCGCGATGACGCGCTTGATGTAGTCGAGCTCCGTATTTTCTGGATAGGCGAACACCATCACGTCGCCGCGGGTAGGTGGGAGATTGTTCCAAAGTCGCTTTTGCGCAAAAGGGATGGTGGGACCGTAGACGAACTTGTTGACGAAGATCATGTCGCCGACTTGGAGCGTCGGAATCATCGACCCGCTGGGAATCTTGAACGCTTCGAGCACGAATACGCGAAGCGCCATCGCAACGCCGACCGCGACGAGGATGGATTCGATGAACTCTCGCCCTTCGCTCTTTCTCCAGCGCCCCAGACGCTTCTCGACGTGTTTCGACGCATTCGTGAATGCCGCCTCGACGTCGCTCGCTTCGAATTTTTTCGAGCCGACGGCGCTTTCGAGATCCGTGAGCGACGTCTGCAATTCGAGCTGTGCTTCGTCGCTGAGAGCTCGCCGAACGGTTCGGCGCTTCTTCGAAAGAATCGCGTGAGCTTCGTCGATGAGCCCGCGCGAGCTTTCGTAGAGCTCCAGATCTTCGGGCTTCAAATCACTTCGCGGCGGAGGATAGGCAACTCCGGCGAATGGAAGTCGATGGCGAATGGACCAGAGGAGCATGTCGGCGAGTGAGAAGACGACGATGGCGACGGGCACGGGTTGCTCGCGAATCAACGATCCGAACGAGCTCGGCGACGCATCTTGTCCGGGCGAAAAGAGCATGACTACCAAGATCCCGAGCGCCAGCGGGACGGCGACGAACCATGCGAAGCCGAAGAGAAGCCGAGCCGCGCGCGGTGGCAATGACTTGGGCGCGCTCGTTATTTCAGACATCTTCGACCGTCCAAATTACTTGCGCTGTGCGGGCGGCATCGTCTTTTCGAAGGGCGGCTTGTCGCGAAGGCATTTCGTGATGCCCGGCTCGAGCGCATCGCGGAGAGCGGGTGGCACGCGCGGGCGTCCCATCACCATCGTGCCGAGACGCGACCAATCGAACCCCTTCTCCGAGATGCTGAGCCAGACGAAGAGCGCGCGTCCACGAATGTTGGCGTACGGAACACCGCCGCCCTGCTGTCCCCACCACATGCGCGAGTCGTGGCTGTTGTTGCGATTGTCGCCCATGACGTAGACCTCGTTGGGCTTCACGAAGAACGGGCCTTGGTACTCGGGCGAGCCCGCCATTCGCTTGTCGAAAAAGGAAAGGTACTCATGGCCGCCGAGGAACTCGACGAAGAGGTCGCCTTCGTGACGCCCTCCCCCATTCTCTCCATCGGTGTACGAATAGGTGCCCGCGAGGCAGTTCGGTACCTGCCAATCGTTGATCCACGGGTGCCCGCCGCGCGCCTCGAGCTTGTCGCCCGGAACTGCAATGACGCGCTTGATGTAGTCGAGCTCTGGATTTTCGGGGTACGCGAACACCATGACGTCGCCGCGCGCCGGCGGCATGTTGTTCCATGCGCGCGCTTGCGTGAAGGGGATCGCAGGGCCGTAGACGAACTTGTTGACGAAGATGTGATCGCCAACCTGCAGGGTCGGGATCATCGAGCCGCTCGGAATCTTGAAGGCCTCGAGCACGAAGACGCGTAACGCCATTGCGACGCCGACCGCTACGAGAATGGACTCGAGAAACTCGCGACCTTCACTTTTGCGCCAACGGCCCAAACGCTTCTCCACGCGTTCGGACGTCCGCGTGTAGGCCGCTTCGACGTCGTCTGCTTCGAACTTCTTAGCGCGAATCGCGCTCTCGAGCTCGGTGAGCGACGTCTGCAAGTCGAGCTGGGCGTCGTCGCTGAGCGTCCGCCGAATCGCCCGCCCGTTCTTCGCGATGATCGAACGAGCTTCATCGATGAGCGAGCGCGACTTCTCGTAGAGCTCGAGGTGGTCTGGCTTCAGGTCGGTGCGCGGCGGAGGATACGCGAGCGCAACGAACGGCAAGCGATGCCGAATCGACCAAAGCAGCATGTCGGCGAGTGAGAAGACGACGATCGCCACGGGTACGGGCTGATCGCGGATCAACGTCTCGAACGAGCTCGCCGGACCTTCTTGCCCTGGCGAAAACAGAGTGACGATCAGAATTCTGAGAGCGAGCGGAACGGCGACGAACCACGCGAATCCGAAAAGCACGCGATAGACTCGCGGAGACAGCGCCTTCTCGGCTCGCGTCAGATCAGACATCGTTGAATGCGAAGTCCTCGTCGCTCACGGGAATGTCTGTGCCGTCGGTCTCGGCGCCAGGCGGAACCGTGGTTGCGCCGCTTTGTCCTCCACTGCCTTGTACCCCCGCCTGCCCTGCAGCGCTTCCGCCGGCCCCTGGATGAACGGGTTGATTCGGCGCCGAAGGACCGTCGCGTCGAAGCGGCGGCTGAGCGACCGATACCCCTTGAGAGGGCGGACGACCAATGCCGACCGCAGGTAACGCAGCGACGCTCGGCGCTCCTTGGGGCGCGATGAAGCCAGACGCGACCTGCGGTCCGACGGACGGTCCTGCGAGCCCCTGCCCAACGGGCGATGGTCCTGCAATTCCAGGCGTTCCGGGGGTGGGAGATCCGACGACGGAGCCCGCAGGCGGCGCGAGGGATAGGCCCATTTCGCGCTCGGCGGCATCGAACACGCGGACGAGCTCGCGAAGCGGAAGATGCGCCGCCAGGACTTGTGGCGTGACGATCTGGAGCTCGTGAGTCGCGTGGAACGGTTCGGTCGGTTTCGTCCGTTCGCGCTCGAGACGTGCGTCGTCGACGGCGATGCGAAGGTCGATCGGCACGTGCTGGTGCCAAATGCGACCGGGAACGGCGACCCGGAATGCATGCGCGCTCAAGATCGATTTGCGCTTCCAGTCATAGACGCGGCTCTTCGAAGCGAGAAACTCGTCGAGGATCCATTCGACGAGCGCGCGATTCGCGGGGCTCTCGTCTCTCCACGGCATGCGATCACGAAACTGCTTCCAGATGAGTGGGGCTGGGCCGTAGAGCGCGATTTCGATCGGATAAAATGCCTCTTCGAAGGCGATGACCGGCACGTCGCCGTCCTCGATGACGGAGTCGATGAGCGAAGCTTGAAACTCGGGCGTCTTGTTGCGGGCGGCACGCGGCGCGAGACCGGTGAGCGCCGTCGTCACGCGCTGACGAATGTCTGGGCGTTCGCGGAACCATGCCATGCGCTCGGCCGCTCCCCAGATCTGGCGGAGCTCGTTCGGGTTCCACCAAGAGAACGTGCGCAGGCGTTCGATGAGCTCGGTGAGGAACTGAATCGCGCCCGTTCGCGATGCGTACTGCTTTGCGGCGAGATCGAAAGCGGCATCATCCAGTTTCTGAAAATCTGGGTGGCGAAGTGGCTGCAGTGTCATGGACTCACCTTTCTCTTTCTAGAACACATCTCATCCCCTCAGCGGCGTCGATACAAAAGACCATCGAGCGCACCCGTCGTGTGGAGCAGGAAAAAGGTAGCTCCGAGGGCAAAGG
This sequence comes from Myxococcales bacterium, assembly GCA_023248815.1. Classification (GTDB taxonomy): domain Bacteria; phylum Myxococcota_A; class Polyangia; order Polyangiales; family Polyangiaceae; genus JAHFDV01. The sequence goes on along the minus strand of JAHFDV010000176.1, from coordinate 6,673 downwards.
CCGCAAAAAACAAGATTAGCGCTACTTTTCCCCCGCTTCCGCGAGGCACTTTGATTCGCGGGCTCGTCTCTGGACTCGTGTCGAGCGACTCGTAGAAAGGCGATCGATCCATCGTGAGCGTCTGCCGATTTCGCGCTGCGCGTTCGTTGTCGTGCTCGTCACTGGCGACGATTACCGAAGGGAGGTCGCCTGCTGCGATCTGCGTCTCGGCCTTCGGAACGGTGACGCCGCTGATCGCATGGCCGCCTTCGCTGCTGCGCGGCGCCGCTTTGATGCGTGCCGACGAAGGTAGTGGCGGATGTGCGACGACCTGCGGCCCGGAAGGTGCGGCTTTCCCGAGGGGAGGCAACGGCAGGTTGGGCGCTGTGGAAGGCGCAAGAATGTCTGCGGCGCCGGCGACGGGCTGGCTGTGCGGCGGACGCATGATCATCTCCGAAGTCGGCGTCGCGTCTTCAGGAGGAAGATTGCGCAAGGCCGCGCGCATCACGCCCGACGTGGGGGCGCCCGAAGGCCTCTGTGCAGAAGCTGGCTGGGGTGGGCTCGACGGGGCGCGCGTGACGATCGGCGTCATCGGCGTGGGCGCGAGATCGAACTGCCCCGCATTCGCGAACGGGCCCGGCTCCTTCGGGAGAAGTGCAGCGAGCATCGAAGCGAAAGCGATTGCCGTGTCAGGGCGATCTTCGGGTCGCTTCGAGAGCGCGCGCACGAGAATGTCGCGCGCGGGGGGCGTGAGCTTCTCCGGCAAGCGATTCGGATTTGGGCGGAGGAGGTCGTCGGATGCGTGCTTCGTCGCTTCTTCGTAGGTCGCAGCCTCGATGGGAGATCGGTCCGAAAGGAGCTCGAAGAGAATCGCGCCGAGTGAATAAACGTCGACCTGGGGGCTCGGCGGAGCGCCTTTCAAGCGCTCCGGAGCGGCATAGAGATGCGAAAAACTGCGCAGTCCCTTCGAGAGCTCTTCGAGGTGAAGCGAGACCGCGAGATCCAGCAAGCGTGTCTCGCCGGTAGACGTGAAAACGACGTTGCCGGGACACACGTCGCCGTGGACGAGACCCGCTTCATGCGCACGCGCGACCGCTTCGGCGACCGGAAGAAGAAGCCGCGCCGCTTCCTCGAAGGAACGCCCGCGTGCGCCTTGTCGACGCCGCAGCACGAGATCGTCACGCAACGGTCGGCCATCGATCCACTCGAGAACGAGATAGAGAACGTAAGCGCTCCCGATCGTCGTCATGCCGCTGCCGATGCTGCGAACGAAGCCCGAATCGCCGCGAGCGAAGCGCGCCGCGGCCTTGTTTTCTTCGCGGAAGTTTTTCAGAAAGGCTTCGGCGGCGCTGGCGGTCAGCGAGAGGTCGACTTTGAGGCACTTCAGCGCGACGGGCGCACCGGGCCCCACGTGAATCCCGCGATAGACGACACTGTGCCGCCCCTCACCGACCAGGCTTTCGACTTGAAAGTGGCCGGCGAGCGTCTTACCGACGATCTGGAGCGGATCCGGAGTCACAGAGGGTCGATGATACCATCCGCTCCTTACGGAAATGTGGGCTTTTTTTGGGCTCAGAGCACGTCCGAAAACCTACGTCACGTCGAAATTTGCCCCGCCTGCACGGGCGAGCGGGGACAAATTTCTCGAGAAAAATAGCGCGAGATTTCGGCCGCACTCTTGTTTGCCTATTGGCACATCCGGTTTCCGGATGTGCTCCTAGAGTTCGCCGCGACGCACGTATTCGAAGTCGACGGGACGGCCTTTGATGCCCTGCTTCGGAGCGGCAATCCAATTCGCCATCTCTTTGGGATCCGTGATGGGCTTCGTCATCAAGCTCTTCACGTAGGTTTTGTCTGCCTCGGAGGGGAGCCAGGCCTCCCGTTTCGCCTCGAACTCCTCCTTGGAGATCGGCTCACCAGCGAGGTTCGTGTGGACCCCGGAGTAGATGCCGATGTGCCGGTGGAACTTGCGGCTCGGAAGCTTCAATTCGAATTGGATGCCGTGCGAAGCGATCGCGCGATTCCACTTGTCGACGCCGCGTTGGCAGTCGGCCACGTATTCGTCGCGGAGGACTTCGTTCATGGCCGTGCGAAGTGGAACGTCTTCACGCGTGAACTTGCCGTCTTTGAACTGATCGATGCCGTACGAACCTTCCAGGGCGAGGTGATCCTCGTGCTGCTCTTCTTTGGCGCGCCCCTTGAGGCCCGACGCGAAAAACGCCGCTGCGTTCGACGAGATTTCACCACCGAAGAGATCCAAGGAGAGCGAGTACCAGAGATGCAGGTATTTTTGCATCGTCGGAAAGTCGATGAGGCCGAGTTTGCGCACGTCCTCCGGATGCTCGATTTTGTGCTCTTTCATCATCTGCGCGGTGCGCTCGACGACGCGAAGAATTCCCGTCTCGCCGACGAACATGTGATGCGCCTCTTCCGTCAGCATGAAGCGCGTCGTGCGTGAAAGTGGATCGAAGGCGCTCTCGGCGAGTGCCAAGAGTTGGAACTTGCCGTCGCGGTCGGTGAAGAACGTGAACATGAAGAACGAGAGCCAATCCGTACACGGCTCGTTGAATGCGCCGAGAATGCGTGGCTTGTTCTCGTCTCCGCTGCGACGATCGAGAAGGGCTTCGGCTTCCTCGCGTCCATCGCGACCGAAGTGGGAATGAAGGAGGTAAACCATCGCCCAGAGGTGACGTCCTTCTTCGACGTTCACTTGGAAGAGATTGCGGAGGTCGTAGAGGCTCGGACACGTTTGCCCCAAGAGCCGCTGCTGCTCGACGCTCGCCGGTTCCGTGTCCCCCTGCGTGACGATGAGACGACGAAGCGCGTTGCGATGCTCGCCCGGCACTTGTTGCCAAACGGGCTGACCGAAACAGTCGCCGAAGCCGATCGTGCGATCCTTCACGGGATCGGCCAAAAAGATGCCCCAGCGGTAGTCGGGCATCTTCACGTAGTCGAAGTGTGCCCAGCCATCGGCCTGCGAGCTAATCGCCGTGCGCAAGAAGATCTGGTCGGCTTGGAAGCCTTCCGGTCCCATCTCGCACCACCATTTGATGAAGTTCGGTTGCCACGCTTCGAGCGCGCGCTGCAGCTTCTTGTCGCTACCGAGGTCGACGTTGTTTGGAATGCGTTCGTCAGTGAGGATGGTGCTCATGGCATTTCTTTCGGTTTGGATCGACGGGCGACTCAGTTTCGAGGAGTGAAGTGGCTCACGTGCGATTGAAGTCGTATTCGGGACGTTCGGGTTTGCCGTAGAGCGTCAGTGCACCACGAGCGCCGACAGCATTGGGGCGCTGGAAGATCCAGTTCTGCCATGCCGTGAGGCGACCGAAGATTTTCGTCTCCATGGTTTCCGGGCCGCCGTAACGCAAGCTCGCTTCCATTCCGGTCATCGCGTCTGGAGACATGCTGGCGCGCTCTTCGAACGCAATGCGCACTTCGTCTTCCCAATCGATGTCGTCGGGCGCGAACGTCACGAGGCCTTCTTTTTGAGCCGTAGCGGTGTCGATCGGACCTTCGAGCGAAAGAACGCGTGCAACGCGCTCGGGCTCACCGAGGAAACGCGACTCGAGGCGCGAGAGACCGTTGCCCATGGGAAACGCGCCGCGATTGCTCGCCGAAAGCGCAATCGTAATTCCATCTTGATCGAGCATGTAGGAGCGGTCCGCCGCGAGCGTGAGCTCGAAGAGGGTGCCCGCGAAGACCGAGCCTTCGTCGATGAGCGCGAAGAAGCTCTTCGCCGTCATGTCGAGGCGCTTCAATGCGCGACGCACGTGAAGGCGAACTTCGTTCACGAGGCCGTCGTCTTTGTGCGCTTCGAGCATCGCGTCGACCGCGAGCACGTTCTCTGCGCTCCCCGTCGTGTGGAGACCGACGACGCCGATCAGCGGCTCGTTGAAGCGCAATTCGAGAAGGGCTTGGTCGAGCTCGCGGAAGGCTTGCACGATCCACGCTTTGTCGCCGCGAGATGCGAGCTCGTCGGGCGTCGAAGGCTCTCTCTCGATCGGCGCGCGCACCGTCAAAGTCGCCGAGCGAGCCGCGCGATCGAGCGCGAGCGTGACGTATTTCCACGCGATGCCGTTTTCGGTGCGCTCCGGCGAGAGCGGATTCAGCTTCAGCGCTTTGAACGATTTGCGCTTCGAGCGTTCCGTCATCTTCGCGAGCCGTGCCGAAACACTCTTCGCGAATGCCGCCTTCGAAGGAGCTTCGTCGACGAGACGCCACTCGAGCGCGCGTTTGCCACGCACACCCTCTGCGAGCGTCGAAAACACGTCTGCGAGATCACGACGGATCTTGCGCTTGTCGACGAGGCGCGTGAGGCCGCCCGTTCCCGGGAGCACGCCGAGAAGCGGTGCTTCAGGCAAGCTCACCGCGCTCGAACCGTCTTCTTGGAGAACGATTTCGTCGCAGGCGATCGCGAGCTCGTATCCGCCGCCCGAGGCCGTTCCGTTCAGCGCAGCGAGACTCGACACGCCCGAGAATTCGCTCAGCTCTTCGAGGCCGAGACGTGTCTCGTTCGTGTACTTGCAGAAGTTCACCTTGAACGCGTGGGTCGACGTGCCCAGCATGTAGATGTTGGCGCCAGAGCAGAAGATGCGATCTTTTTTGCTCTCGAAAACGAGCGCTTTGACCTCCGGGTGCTCGAAGCGGAGACGCGACACGGCGTCGGCGAGCTCGATGTCGACGCCGAGATCGTACGAGTTCATCTTCAGCGGATAGCCGGGACGTAGGCCGCCGTCTTCGGGGATGTCGAGAAGGAGACGCGCGACCTTGCCACCATGCTCGGCCGGGAAATCCAACGTCCAGTGGCGGTATTGATCGGGAGACGTCTCGAAGACGACGCGAGGATGCGGAGGGGCGTTTTCGGCCATGAAGATGATTTAGCTAATCGCACTGGACGGAGCAAGCTCTATAGTGCATAAATAGTGTGCTGATGAATTATAGTTCCACAACATCTTCTGGAGCTAACGTGTCTGGCGCGAACGGGATGGCGGAGGACGACGCATGATCGCGCGCGCGCAAAAAGCCGGTAGGCAGAGCTCTGGAATCGGGCCGGATGATCAACTCGATCTCCTCGTCGCGCTCGGCGCACGTCTTCGCGAGCGTCGCGAAGAGATGCGGCTCTCGCGCAGGCAGGTCGCCGAGCGCGCCGTCGTCAGCGAACGCTTCCTCGCATCCGTTGAGAGCGGCGACGGCAACATCAGCGTCGCGCGCCTTTTCTCGGTGGCGTTCGCGCTCAATTTTTCGATGGAAGAGCTCTTCCACGAGCTCGTCCCCGACTCGCATCTCACGAAGAAGGTCGCGCTCCTGGGCATTCGCGGCGCGGGCAAGAGCACGCTCGGTCGCGCACTCGCGCAGAGCCTTCGCGTTCGCTTCGTAGAGCTCGACGAGCTCATCGCGAAGAAGGCGGGAATGTCGCTCTCGACGATTTTCGAGATGCACGGAGAAGCGTACTTCCGCAAAGTCGAACGTGAAGCGCTGCGCGAAATTCTCGAAGCGAAGGAGCCGGTCGTGATCGCCACGAGCGGTTCACTCGTGACGGACATCGAGAGCTATCGACTGCTCCGCGAGAACGCGATCACGATTTGGTTGAAGGCGCGCCCCAAGGATCACTGGGATCGCGTCGTCGCCGAAGGTGACGGCAGGCCGATGAGCGGACGACGAGACGCGATGCAGGAGCTACAAGCGCTTTTCGATTCGCGCAAAACTCTCTATCAACAAGCGTCGCACGTGGTCGACACGACGACGCAATCGATTCCCGAGCTCGTGCAATCACTGACGGAGGCCGCGGCAACCGGATTCCGCACGAAACATCTCGGTGCAAAGAAGAAAGGGACAGCATGATCGAGCTTCAAAGTTACGTGTCGGGAAAGTGGGCCAAAGGCTCTGGCAAGGCCAACGAGCTCGTCAATCCCTCGACCGAAGAAGTCGTCGCGACGACGTCGACCGCCGGCATCGATTTTCGCGGCGCCCTCGAATTTGCGCGCCAGAAAGGCGTCGCGGCGCTTGCCGAGCTCTCGTTCGTCGCACGCGGAGAGATCCTCCGAGCGATGTCGCGGGCGATTCATGCACATCGTGACGAGCTCTTGGACTTGGCCACGCTGAACGGTGGGAACACGCGCTCGGACGCAAAGTTCGACGTCGACGGCGCTTCAGGAACGCTCGCGGCCTATGCCGATCTCGCAGCAACGCTCGGAACGGGAACGCTGCTCGTCGATGGTGAAGGCATCCAGCTCGGACGCAGCCCGCGCCTCTATGGCCAGCACGTCTATGTCGCGCGTCGCGGCGTCGCCGTGCACGTCAATGCCTTCAACTTCCCCGCGTGGGGCATGGCTGAAAAAGCCGCGTGCGCCCTTCTCGCAGGAATGCCCGTGATCGCGAAGCCGGCGACGAGCACCGCCCTCGTCGCCTACCGCATCGCGCAAATCTTCGTCGAAGAGAACATCGCTCCCGAAGGGACGTTCTCGTTCATCGCGGGCTCGAGCGGCGATCTCCTCGAACACCTCACCGGGCAAGACGTTCTCGCCTTCACGGGTGGCAGCAACACGGCGGCTCTCTTGCGAAGTGGCAAAGGCGTCGTCGAACGATCGGTGCGTGTCAACGTCGAAGCCGACAGCTTGAACGCCGCGATCCTAGGTCCCGACGCCGACGAGTCGAGCGAGACGCTCAATCTCTTCATCGCCGACGTCACGCGCGA
>JAHFDV010000175.1 GCA_023248815.1 Myxococcales bacterium | reverse complement strand
CAGAAGGTCCAGCATTTGCTGCTTCGGTGATCCGAGCAAGAAACGGCGCCCATGGAGACGCGCGGCGGGAGAGCCCTCTTCGGTTGGATGCAAGAGCTTGTTGACGAGGCCAAGGAGATCTTCGGCCTCGTAGGGCTTCGTCAAGAATCCGTTCGCCCCCGACTCGATCCCTTTGACGATCGCCATCGGGTTGTTCGTCGCGGTGAGGAGAATCACGGGCAGGTCCTTGGTCTGCGGCGTGTCCTTCATGCTGCGACAGAGCTCGTATCCGTTCAGCCCCGGCATCTCGATGTCGGACATCACGAGGTCGATGCCACCGGCAACCGCCGTGCGGAGGCCGCTCGCCCCATCCTTCGCGATGACGACCGAAAACCCCTCACTTTCGAGCATCAGCATCAAGGCGGTCGCCTGCGTGCGGCTGTCTTCGACTACTAGTATGCGTTCATTCGCCATGCTTACTCCGTGTGACCAACCCAGTGAACCAGTCGACCCGCGATCTCGTCGAGCGGCAAAATTTCGTCGGCGCATCCGCGCTCGATCGCAGCGGCCGGCATTCCAAAGACTACGGACGTGCTCTCGTCTTGCGCGATGACGAAGCCGCCCGCTCCGTGAATCGCTTGCGCTCCCGGCGCACCATCGCTTCCCATACCCGTCAGCACGAGTGCGAGCGTCGCGTTGCCGAGCTCCCGCGCTGCGGAGTCGAAGAGAAACGTTGCCGCGGGGCGAAACCCTCCGACCGGCGGCGATGATTCTACGAGCACGGTCATGCTCGACGTCACTCCGAGATGGGCATCTTCGGGGGCGACATAGACGTTACCCGGCAAGAGCGCGTCACCGGGCTTCGCCACTTGCACGCGTAAAGGTGTCTGCTGATTGAGCCACTCGACGAATCCCGGCAAAAATCCGAGCGCCATGTGCTGCACGAGTAGGATCGGAGCTGCAAAGGTCGTCGGCAGGCCGGCGAGCACCGTGGAGACCGCCTTGGGTCCTCCCGTCGAAGCCGCGAGCACGACCACGCGAAATCGTTGCGCGCCGCGATTCTTGACGACTGGCGAACGCGGCGCCCATTGCCTTACGACCCGCACTTGAGAGAGTGCGTCCAGGGTAGCCGCGAATCTTCCCTTCGCACCTTCGTCGGCGCCGCTCCCTTCGATGGGCGCCGACAAAAATGCAAGGGCACCGGCGGCGAGCACGCGCATCGAGATCTCTTCCGAGGCGGGATGTCGCGTTCCCATGACGACGACGACGGGGCGCGGCGCGGCGATCATGAGCTCTCGCGTCAGCGCCTCCGCTCGGACGACGGTCGCCGAAATGACGATGAGATGCGGTGCTTGCTCTCGGACGACGCCAATCGAATCCCCAGTGCTCGGGACTGCAGCCGCCACCTCGAATCGCGACTCACGAAGGAGCTGCGCGATCCCTGCGCGTGACGCGCTCTCGTCATCGATGAGCACGATACGAATCATCGATGACTTCGCTCTCTCATTGGTTCAGGTGTTGGGGCCGTCGGGGTCATCAGAGAAGCCGCGCAATCGTTGCGAGAAGGTCCACTTGGTCGAACGCGCTCTTCACGATGTAGGCATTGGCGCCCACCTCGAGGCCGCGCGCCTTGTCGACATCGTTTGCGAGTCCCGTGACGAGAACGACGGGCAGCGTTCGCAGCCGTTGCGAGTTGCGAATTTGCTCGGTCAGGGCGAGGCCCGTCATGCGCGGCATCTCGACGTCGCTGACGAGAAGATCGACTTCGTTCGTCTGCAGCAATCGGAAAGCCTCTGCGCCGTCGCTCGCGGTGATCACGTCGTACCCGGCGCCCTCGAGGATCGCCTTCTCGAGGCTGCGCGTCGTCAAGGAGTCGTCCGCCACGAGAATGCACTTTCGCTTCACCGCGCTCGCGCGGGGTTCTTGTCCGACGGAGGGACGCCCGCGATTTTCTTCGGCGCGACGAATGAGCTCGGCGGTCGAGAGCACGAGCGCGGCCCGCCCGCTCGGCAGAATCGTGCAACCGAGAAGCCCCTTCATCGCGCCGAGGCGAGCGCCGAGCCCCTTCAACACGACGTCTCTTTCCTCGATCACGTCGTCGACCGCAAATGCATGCTCTCGGCCGCTGTTCGTGACGATGACGACGAGAAGGGCGGTGCCATTCGCTCGCGGCGACGGAGTTAGGTCGAGAACGCGGGAAAGAGAAGACAGTTGAATCGTCCTCGTTCCTTCGGCGCGAATCAGGTCGCGTTCTCCATCGCGAAGGATCTCCTCTGCCTTGACGCGTCGAAGGTGGACGACCTGGCTCGAGGGAATACCGAACACGTCGTCCTCCGCGCGCACCAACAGGAGACGAGAGCGCGAGAGCGTGACGGGCAGCGTGAGCGTGGCCGTGAGTCCCTTCCCTTTCTCGGTGTGAAAATCGAATCCGCCTTTCAAGGTCAAGCTAGTCATCGCGACGACATCGAGCCCAACGCCGCGTCCGGAGACCTCACTGACCTCGGTCGCCGTCGAGAATCCTGGCTGCAATAGCGCGCGAAGCACTTCCCGATCATCCGTGGGCACGAGAGTCCCTGCGCGCCGCAAAGCGGCCCGGATGTCTTCGGGGTCGACGCCACGGCCGTCGTCGCGCACGGTCACGTCGACTTGCGTTCCGCGCGCCACTGCCCCGATCGAGATCTTGCCCCGGCCAGGCTTGCCGCTCGCGATTCGATCTTTGGGAAGCTCGATTCCGTGATCGATTGCGTTACGTACGAGATGCAAAATGGGGTCACGCAGTGCGTTGACGATATTTCGGTCGAGTGAAACGTTCTGCCCTTCGAGCGAGACTTCGATCTCTTTGCCGAAGGTCGCCGCGAGATCGCGAACGGCGCGCTCGATGCCTTGGCACGCTTCACTGAAGGGAATGAGTCGGAGATCTCGAATCTCGTCTTCGAGCGACGAGGCGGCTTGGGAGAATGCACGAAGGTCGGCGGAGAACGAGCGCGAGAGTTGGCCGCTCTCCCCTTCCAGTCGCAAGAGGCGTTCCGCGAGCCCGTCGATGGAACGCGGACGCTTGCGAATCAAGGCGGTCGACGGCGATTCGTTCGTCGATTGCAGCTGGGCCGATGCGGCATTGACCCAGCGTTCGGCCTTTTCCCATTCTTGACGGAGCCCGACGAGGTCGTCGCGAAGTGCATCCATCGCCTGGGCGTGCACGGCGAGGCGGTGGCGCGCGACGCTCACCTCGTCACCCCGAAGAAAGACTTCGTCCAATTTGATCGAGGGAATGCGCGTGAATTCTGCTTCCCGGGGGCTTCGGCGATGAGGTTCTTCGGGCGCAGCGCTCTCGCGGACGGGCTCAACCGCGGGCACCTGCACCGAAGGGACCTGCTTCTTGGAAGCCCGTCCGACCACGTCCACCATGTCGAAGAGGCGCTGCACCTCGGCAGGTTCGAGCGGACGCGTCGTCGCGCGCAGCACGCCCAAGTGCTCCTCGAGCACGTGACAAGCCCGCTCGATCTCGAGCAGGGAGACTGCGCGCGCCGCGCCCTTCAGCGTATGCGCACTCCGAAAAAGCGAATGCACGAGGGCCGCGCGATCTTCTTCTACACCCTGTTCGAGAAGGAGAAGATCGCGATTGAGCGCCCTCAGGTGTTCGTCGAGCTCTTCGGCGAACACCAGGAGAAGTTGCTGCGTCGGATCAGCTCTTCGCATCACGGGTTGCCGCCATGTCGCCCTGTCGCAGCATGCGCTGCAACTCCTCGCTCAACGATCGGAGGTCTTCTCCCGCGCGCTCGATCTGCCTCGTCGAAGCGACGTTCTGTGTCGCGACCGTATTGATGTCGCGCACTGCACGTTGGATTTGCGTCATCCCAGTTGCCTGTTGATTCGCAGAAGCGAGAATCTGCAGCGCCGACTGCGCGGAATCCGCGATCGTAAGCGACATCGTGCGAATGCGATCGTCCGCGACCTTGGCGAGATCCGTCGCGACGACGACGCTTTTGGAGCTCTCTTCGGTGAGCAGCACGGCGGCACTCGTTCGCCTCTGCACGTCACCGAGGATGTCTCGCACGTTGGCAGTGGCACGCTTCGATTGCTCGGCCAGCACCTTCACTTCGGCGGCGACGACCGAGAAGCCTCGCCCCGCTTCACCTGCGCGCGCCGCCTCGATCGCGGCGTTCAGCGCGAGGAGATTGGATTGCTCGGCAAGGTCATCGACCGTGCTGATGATCTCGCTGATCGATTGCGCCTGTTCCGCAAGACCGAGCACGCTCTCGGCCATCGTCTCCGTGCGTTCTTTCAAGCTCACGGTCGTCGCGACGATGTCTTCGACGGCCTTGCGCCCCGAAGCTCCGACATCGGCTGCGCGCTGCGCGTTGTCGGCCACGGCCTTTGCGCGGCTCGCCGCTTGGTCGGCCGTTTGCGTGACCTCTTCGACCGTCGTGACCGTCTCCGTGAGCGCAGCTGCTTGCTCGTGCGCACCGCTGCTCTGCTGTGCGGTCGCCGCCAGAAGCTCCGAAGTCGACGACCCTAGCTTGCCAACGGCATCGCGAACGCCATCGAGAAGCATCGCCACGGTTGCGTACGAGCGCGTGACATCGCGTCCGATGTACCAAGCCGCGAGACCGATGACGAGCGCAGAGACGACCGCGCCCAAGACAGTGATCAAGTTCACCTTCTGAAGCGACTCCGCGGAGTCTTTTTCACGAGCGAGCAGAAGACCACGTTCGACTTGCTGCATCTCGGAGACGCGCTTTCGGATCTCGTCGAGCTGCCGCTTTCCGTCCGCCGTCAGGGACGGGATGCTTGCGTTGTTTCCAGCTCGCTTGTCGTTGATGAGGCGTTCCTGAGATGCAATGTGTGCCGAGACGATCGGCTCGAGGTCGTCGAGATGGTGCTGTTGCGTCGGGTTGTCTCGCGTGAGCTCTCGCATCCTGGCGGCGCTGAGCTCGACCTGAGGTTTACCCCTGACGAACGCTTCGAGGTAATTGTCTTGACCGAGTAGCGCGTAGCCACGAGCACCGAGCTCCACGTCTTTCGACGCGGAAGACAGTCGCTCGAGTGTTCCGATGACCTCTTGCGTGTGCGAAACCCACTCGGCCATCTTGAGTGCATCTCCTGTTTCACCGCGAAAAATCCAAGTGACCGCGATGAGCAGAACGATGGGGAGGGCGAAGAATAAGGCGATTTTTCTACCGAGCGTCATGGTCTTTTCTCTTTTTCCAGATCAGGTGGGATTCGTGAAAGAGCAGCAGCCTCAGTCCCCTCGTCCTTCGACGAAGCGGGGATCTTGGAGCAACGCCTCGGCATCGAGAAGCATCACGTGGTCCTCGGTCACCCCGGTTAAGAGTGTTCGATGTTCGCTGCTCGAGGGGAGTGTGCGAATGGTGGCGCGATCCAATTGTTCGACTCCGAAGGCTTCATCGACGACGAATCCGAATTCCGCGCCCTCTTTGCCCACGACAAAAATTCGTGCAGAAGCCGTGAACGACGGCGGCGGCGTGCCGAGGAGTCGATGAAGATCGAAGAGCGCGAGGGCGTCACCACGCAGGCCGATGACTCCCAGCACGAACGGCGACGCGCCGGGTACGCGTGAGGGGCGTACGTAGCGGATGACCTCGCGGACGAAGGCGCCCGCTAGCGCGAAGCGCTGGCCGCCGAGGGAGAAGGAGAGCACTTCTACTTCGTCTCTCGCCTCCGAAAATGGACGCTTGGCGAGAGCATTGGCGCGGTGCTCGAGGATGCGCTGTTTCGCGGCGGCCGAGAGAGGCGCGTTCGCCGCCGCCGTCGCGAGCGCCACGCGCTCGTGCACGTCGAGCCAATCGATCTGGTCGCCTTTTCTTCGAATCATGCGTTAGTCCCCGGGTCCGGACGAATACGGGCTAGCTCGGTAGCTGCGGCTTCTCTCAGTGCAGCAAAGGTTTCACCTTCACCGAGAGGAACGGGCTCGTCTGCGCTCTGCTCTCGACACAGTACGTCGACATTGCGAAATGCGCGCGTGGCACCGGCGACGTCGCCGAGCCTCGCAAGTGCAGACGCCATCACGAAGTGGCCCATCGCCATCTTTCCGTCGAGGTAGACGACGCGTTCTGCAGCCGCCACGGCTTCGCGAAAGTGCGACGCGTGCAGTTCGAGTGTCGCGAGAAGAAATTGCAATTCCACGGAGAGCGGGAAACGTGTGAGCGCCGCGCGACACGCAGCCAGCGCCGGTCCGACGCCGCCCTTTCCGACGATCGCTCGAACGTGCCCTACGAGCTCCAGCTCACTCTCACGACGGGCCACCAACGGCGACGGTTGTGCGGGAGACGGTTCCACCGGAGCTGCGTTCAGGCGAACGTCCTCATACGGCGCCTCACGCGCGAGGAATTCTGCCGGGACTGCTTGCGACGTTTGGCTGGCGCGATGGTCGCGCCGATACACCGTGCCGTGCGGAGTCGAGTCGACGATGATGTCGGGGCGCTTCGGTCGCAGCGGCGGATCGGCTGCACCGAGAACGAGACAACCGCCTTCTGCGAGCGCGTCGAAGAAGCGCGAAGATGCTAGCTCGATCGCTTCGGGCGTGAAGTAGATGAAGACGTTGCGGCAAAGTATGAGGTCGAACGGCGGGGCCGTCGGCCCCAACATCGCGAGCGGATCAGACAAGAGATTCAGTGTCACGAAGCGCACGTGCTCGCGAAACTTTTCGAGCGGGCGAATTCCACCGGGGGCGTCTTGAAAGTACGCGGTGAGTCGCTGCTGGTCGACTGCGCGCACGGACCAGCGGGAATATGTCGCCCTCTGCGCGCGAGCAACGGCCGCACGCGAGAGATCGCTCCCCACGATGCGCGCGCGACCGAGCAACCCTTCTTCGTAAAATAGAATGGCGAGAGAGTAAGCCTCTTCTCCCGACGAACAACCAGCGCACCATGCGCGAATCAGCGAGTCCCCCTCGCGCTCTCTCGCGGTTCGCAAGTGCACGCGCTTCACGTGGTCGAGGAGATCCCACTCGCGCAAGAAGTAGGTCTCGCCAATGACGAACTCACCGATGAGAAACTCGAAACAAGCACCATTTCGGCGCAGGCACTCGAGGAACTCGGACTCCGTCTTCGCGTGGCACTGCTCGAGCGTGCGCCGAAGCGCCGAGCGAAGCCGCTCGTCGTAACGCTGTTGGGGAACGAAGCCGGCGCGCGTGGTCACCTCCGAACGAATCGCGTCGACGAGCTCGAGCGTGGGATCGAATGGCGGCCTCATGCGGACGTCTCACGCATGAACGACGTCAATGCTTCGTCGGTACGAAGGCCTTCGGAGTGCGTGAGAAAACGTTCCACATCGAGGACGAGGATCAATCCATCATCGATCGTGATCATCCCCGAGACGGCTCGGTCTCCCTTCGTCGCTTCCGTGACTACGCTCTCCGGCAACGAAAGGAGCTCGAGTGCGCGATCCGTGTGGAGGGCGAGACTCTTTTCGTTTTCCCGGCGCGCGATTACGAAGTGGTCGGACAGATTGATCTCGCGCGCGCCTCCAAAAAGGCGCGTTCGGAGGTCCATGACGGGAATCGCCTCCCCCTCGTATCGAATCACTCCCGAGATGACGGCCGGGGCGTTCGGTAGAGGAACAATGGCGACAGAACGGACGACGCGGAGGACCGATTCTTCGGGCAGGGCAAAACGCTGCCCGCCCACGTCGAGCTCGAGAAAATGAAGCGCTTCCCCCACGCTGCGCATGAACCACGGATTGTGGCATACGGCTCCGAAGGTGGGCCACGTCTTGACATCTCCGGAGTGAGGAAGGTGACGCGCAGAATCGCCCCACCGAGCCGAGACGCGACTCCGCCTTGGGAACGTGCGCTCGTAACCCTTGCGAAATACAGGGGCATTTGCGTTTAGGATTCGAGCACGGGTCTTGCTCCCAAGAATTCATCCCGGAAGTGAGGAACCCCCATGGCAACGAAGATCGAAAAAGACGCGCAGCTTGGAAAAACGTCGAAGCTCGAGAAGAAAATCAAAGACGACACCAACAGCAAAGTCGCAGGTGAAGTCGGTGGGGGCGCCGCGGGCGCAGCAGCCGGCGCGGCGCTCGGATCCCTTGCGGGTCCCCCAGGGGCGATCGCGGGGGCGATCATCGGTGGAGTCGTCGGAGCGGTAGCGGCTGGCGTCGCCCAAGACGACGCAACCGAGCAAGCTGTCCACGAGCGCGATCTCGACAATGAGATCGGCATCAATGGCGCAGGCCTCGGCGCCCCCGGTTTGGACCATCCGCCGGCGAAGCATGGTCTCTACTCCGCTGCGTCCGCTGGTGGTGCTAGCTCGCAGGGTGGCAACGACGACGAGCCCGCCGAAGGTCCGATGTCCTCCCCGGGCTGACGAGCCCGAGTGCTTGGCACTGAGACGCCCCGACACGGGCGCCGTGCGACCTTCAACGTCGCCACGAAATGAGAGGGCGAACTAAAGTTTGTCTCAAGGAGGCCGTTTCATTTCATGTCATGAAGCAATTTGCATGCGGTGATGTCGTTCCCGGTTGTTCAGCTCACTTCAAGGGGGACAGCGATGACGACATCCTCTACCAAGTCGCGCGACACGCCCATGCCGATCACGGACTCGCCGAGGTTCCCAAAGAGCTCGTCGATCGCGTGAAGGCTCACATAAAGGGAGCGTGATATGCGTGGCGCGGCATCGCCGCTGACCGAAGGCGACGTACTCCGGGTCCTGGAGGACGACGCGTGTACTTCGCTCGTTGCTCAGCCGATCGTCGACCTTCGACGAGGTGTAAATGTCGGTTACGAGATGCTGGCCCGCTTCGCGATCGACAAGCCGGCACCACCGGACCGCGTCTTTGCAGCCGCGGTCGAACTCGGACTCGGCGAGCGCCTCGAAGCGCGGATGATCGGGCGCGCACTCGATGTCGCCCAGACGAGGCCTTCGGACTGCTTCGTGACGATCAACACCGATCCGCGGCACCTCACCTCGAACGAAGTTTGCCGCGTACTCGATGCGCGTGCGGACCTTCGCGGAATCGTTTTCGAGCTCACGGAGCATCGATCGATCGACGACTTGGACAAACTCAAGGACGCGCTCGCCGCGCTTCGAAAGCGGGGCGCGTTCGTCGCGCTCGACGACGCGGGCTCCGGCTATTCGGGGCTGAAACAGATTTTGGAACTGCGTCCGCATTTCTTGAAGATCGATCGCGATCTCGTGTCGAACGTGAACGAGATCGAGGCGAAGCGCGCGATGATTCAGATGCTGGGCGATCTCGCGGGAAGACTCGACGCATGGGTCATCGCCGAAGGCATCGAAACCGAAGCCGAGCTCCACGCGCTCTCTCAACTTCACGTCCCCCTCGGACAAGGATACTTCCTCGCGAGACCAGCGGCTCCCTGGGCACCCGTCGATGGCAAAGCTGCGAGCGCACTAGAAAGCACTTCGCGCGTCTCTCTCATGGGTGCGCTTTCAATCGAGAGCTTCGTCGAACCATGTGCAGTCTGCACAGATTCCGTCGACTGGCCGAGTGTAGAGATCGCCGTTCAACTCGATGCGTCGAAGCGACCCGCGGCGATGCGCTTGATCGTCGAAGGTGGTCCACGCGTGCGCCGCACCGATGAGCTCATGCGGGTGAAACGCGGGGAGACGCTGGAAGACGTGGCGCTCCGCGCTTCGACGCGACCTGCGAACCTGCGCTGGGATCCTCTCGTCTGCGTCAACGAGCGCGGTCACTTTCAAGGCATCATTCCCCTCCACCGATTGCTTGCGGGACTCGCGCGCCGCGATCCGTCCGCGGTCGTCGACTCTTCGGCGACCTGGCAGTCCGCCGAGCCCGACGTGACGATGCACTAACGCTCGCAACACTTCGCAGCAGAACCTTTCGTTTTGGAAACGTCCGAAGAGCCTGCTGCGAGCTGTCCTACATTGGACGACTCGCACACTGATGGACGATTCTTGATCCAGTTACTGCGACCTGCGGACGCCCTAGATCTGGCTCCGTTGCGAAATGCAGCTTAAGTGCGGGATTTCGCCAGAACTCTTAAGGTCGATGAGTCTCGATTCGATGGTGCGCACTTTGCAATGGCAGGATTAGCCATCATGCGGACTCCCACCTACCTTCTCCTCTCACTAGCAATCGCCGGGGGTGTGGCGACCGGCTGCAGCAGCGCAGGCACGAACGATCTCGCGTTCGACCCGAACGAGCAGCACGAGTCGCTCGACTCGCTCGCTTCGAAGGTTTCTGCAGGCACGCCGATGGCGCGCAACGTCGCCAATCGCGAGTACGTGAATATCCTCTCCGACCTTCTCGGCGAAAAGCTTCCGCTCGATCTCGTGAAGTCGTGGACCGTCACGACGCAGTTCTCGGGATTCGATGCTGTCCCCTGGATGAACCTCGACACGAAGGCGATTCGTGATCGCACCGAGACCATCGAAACGATCCTCGACA
>JAHFDV010000566.1:3313-3717 GCA_023248815.1 Myxococcales bacterium | reverse complement strand
ACGCGGCAGCAGCATGGCTGAAGGCTCAGCCGGGCGGGCTCGACGTCTTGATCAACAACGCCGGAATCTCGGGTGGACTCGTTTCTCCGGCGGAGGTCACCGCAGAGAAGATGCGGGACGTCTACGAGACCAACGTCTTCGGGATCGTGCGCGTGACGCACGCGCTCTTGCCGCTTTTGCGAGCATCCAAGAACCCGGTCATCGTCAACGTCGCGAGCGGGCTCGGATCCTTCGAGGCGGTCCACGACGCGAGTCGCATCGAGTCGAAGGTGATTGGGCCCGTTTACTGCTCGTCGAAGTCGGCCGTCACGATGCTCACCGTGCAATACGCGAAGGGCCTGCCCGAGATTCGCATCAATGTCGTCGACCCCGGATACACCGCGACGGACTTGAACCATCACTCT
>JAHFDV010000566.1:0-3303 GCA_023248815.1 Myxococcales bacterium | reverse complement strand
GGGGGACGGATGCCATCGTGAAGCTTGCGACGATCGGAAAGGATGGCCCTACGGGAACATTTCACGATCGTGAGGGAGTCCTCGGCTGGTGATCGGCAGACCTACCATCAGTCAGATCGATCCGAAGACAAAAGGGCGTAGGCTCTTCCGCCACACGATGCCTCCTTCCGAGAACGACGAGCAGCCGTCGCACGACAAGCCATCCTCGCGGCGTCTTCCGCACGTTCTCGTCGTCGATGACAACGAGGATTCGGCCGAAATGCTGCGCGCTCTTCTCGCGGGCCGATACACGACGCGCATTGCCTCCGATGGCGAGGCCGCGCTCGTAGCCGCGGCCGAATTTCAGCCGGCGATCGTCCTCCTGGACCTCGGCTTACCGAAGATCGACGGATACGAGGTCGCGAGGAGGATTCGCGCTGCGGAAGCGGAAGGGCCGCGAGCGATGATCATCGCCGTCACCGGTTTTGGTAGAGACGAGGACCGGCGTCGCTCCCGTGAGGCCGGGTTCGATCATCACATCGTGAAGCCGGTAGACACGATGCAGCTGATCTCTCTGCTCGAAGCAGCTGCACCCCTTTCACGTTGAGAGTGTCTCGCTGAGAAGAGCTCTCGCGGGGGTGGGAATCGCGCAGAGATTTCAATCGATGACGCCGAGCACATACGAAGGCCCGAGGTCGGTGCTCTTCGAGCCGCTCAATCCTCCGCCGCCGATTCCGACGAACACCTTGTCGTCGATGACTTTGAGAAAGCCAAAACCGGAGTCAGCGTCGTCGGGAATGAAGCCCGTTGCGATCACGCTTTGACTCGTCGCGGTCTGCTTCACGATTCGCTGCCCCGTTCGCTTCATTGGATCGATGTGGGCGGCGAAGTAGAAGTTGCCGTCGAGATCGACGTCGTAGAAATCTTCGAACGTCGTCAAGAGCTCGGGCGCGAGATCGCGAAGGACGACGCTGATCGTCTTCGAGGGCACGTCGTACGTGAAGGTCGTGACGCGCGGAACTTCCGCGAGCGAGTTGCGATCCAAGAGGTACGCGGCGACCCTGTTTCCGTCCTTGGAGATCTTCGAGCGGAGGCGAATCGGCGTGATGGGGCTCGCGTAGACCTCGGACAGACCGTCATAGGGGATGCTCGCGAGCTCCACTTCGTCGCTCATGCGCTCGACGCGAATGACTTCACCGCTCACGAAGAACCCGAGCACTTCGCCCGTGGCGATGCGCTCGAATCTCCCGGCGCGATAGAGGCGCTTGTCCTCGGACGGGATGCGGGGAACCACGTGACGCACGACCGATTTCGTGAGCGCGCCGCCTGAAGGCTGAAAGTGAACGACGAGATCGCTCGAGTACTGGCCGCCTCCGTTGTCGTAGTAGCCGGTCTTCGCCCCGAACAAGAGATCTCCGTTCGCATACGCATGGAAGTCGCGCGTTCCGTCGGCGCCGACGGAGGGGAACGAAATCTCTCCTTGGATCGAGAACGCCGGGGACGCGCCAGCGAGGTTGAAGAGCTGATTCGTGTAGGGCACGAAGAGGATCGCATCTTCTTCTTGGAGATTTTTTGGAAGAATCGATTTGAGAGACCCTTCCGCGACGAGCGTGGTCCCACTGGCAAGGTCGACCGTGCGCCGTGTGAGCACGTTGCCAGACGAGGATGTGAGCCCGTAAACCCATTCGAGGGTACCGGGAGCGCTCAGCGAGATGTCGGCGGTCCGGTAGCTTCGGACGGTGAAGTCGTTCGGAATGCTGATGCTCTGAATGGCTCGAACCCCGTGCCCTGCGACGAAGAACGACGGCGTGGCGACGCCGGTGCCTTCGTCCGCGCTGCTCGAGCAACCCGACACGCTCGCGGCGGTGAAAAGAAATGTGGCGGAAGCGATGCTGCGAAGGAAGCTCTGCATGGGAAGCTTCGACGCTAGCAGATTGCCGTGACGGGTTTGATCGTGACGGATGCTTCGGCTAGCACTTCGATCATGCCGACGCTCGTGTCGAACCCGCCGAACCCGTGGGCGACGACCGACGTAACGTACTTCGATGAAACGCGTGAGACTCGCCTCGAGATCTTCGAAGACGACACGCGCTCGATTCTCTCGAAGAACGCGAGCCCCAGTGTCGGATTCGAGTTCAGCGTGAATCCGTATCGAGGATGCCAGCACGCGTGTGCCTATTGCGAAGCGCGTCGACGTCACGAACTCCTCGGATTCGGCGCAGGGACTGACTTCGATACGAAGATCGTCGTGAAGCCGCGCGCCGCCCAGCTCTTGCGCGGAGCGTTCGAAGCGCCGTCGTGGAAGGGCGACGTCGTCGTGTTCAGCGGAGCGACGGATTGCTATCAGCCGCTCGAGGCTTCGTATCGCCTCACGCGCGCGTGCCTCGAGGTGTGCGCAGAATATAGAAACCCCGTCGCGATCGTCACGAAGGGGGCGCTCATCGAACGCGACCTCGATGTCTTGCGCCGACTGAACGAAGAGGCGCGCGTCACCGTCAGCATCTCGATTCCCATCTTCGACCCCGTGGCGGCGCGTGCAATCGAACCTTTGGTGCCGTCGCCGCAAAGGCGAATCAGCATCATCCGCAAGCTCGCAGATGCTGGAATCGATGTCGGCATCAGCATCGCACCGATGATCCTCGGGCTCGGTGAAGAAGGCATGACCGCCATGCTCGCTGCAGCGAAAGATGCGGGAGCGAGGCGCGCGGTCCTCAGCTTCTTGCGGCTACCGTCACCCGTCGATCATGTATTCGTGGAACGTCTCCGCGAAGTGCTTCCGCTGAGAGCTGCAAAGATCATGGCGCGAGCAAAAGAGACCATCGACGTCTCGTCGGCGAGCCTAGTGAGGCGCGAGAAGGGGAGTCGGCATTCGAGCGTCGTCGACGCGCTCTTCGCGCTGACGTGTCGTCGGCTCGGCCTCGCGTATTCCACGGCGGGGGACGACCACGCGAATACGCCGAACGCGGGCCCCATGGAATTGCGCACGTTCACGAGGCCAACGCGACCGGGCCGTCAGCTACGCCTCTTTTGACGCCGAGCCACGCCTCGCGACCGACGATTTCGTCGGTCGATTTCTGTGAGAGAGCCGAAGACGATCTCGCCAACGAGCCGTCGTCGACGGTAAAAGGCCGTCATGGCTCTTGCTCTCTACGGTCACGCGTTCTCGTCTTACACGCAAAAGGTGCTCATCGCGCTCTATGAGAACGCGACGCCGTTCGAGTTTCGATCCATCGGACCGGAGACGCCGGAGCACTCGGCCGAGTGGGCTCGGCGCTGGCCCATCCTGAAGTTTCCGCTTCTCGTCGACGGAGACCGCAACGTCGT
>JAHFDV010000565.1 GCA_023248815.1 Myxococcales bacterium | reverse complement strand
CGCCGCGCATGCCGATGTTGGGACGAAGGCCGAGGCCATCTTCGCCGCGCCCGTAGACTCCGGGAACCTGCTGGAAGACGAACTGCGGATCGTCGTAGCGAAAGCGCTCGAGCTTCTTCTTGTCGAGAACGTGCACCGAGCCGGCCGTTTGCGAGATGCGCGAGCCCGCGACGCGAATTTCTCGCGCGTCGTTCGCAGCGCTGGCGGCGCTCTTGTCGATGACGCTGTCCCCGATGGATACGTTCGCTGGCGGCGCCACCGGCGTCGGAGAGCTCGGCGAACTGGGATCGGCAGCTACGACGGCCGACGAAGCATTCGCGTTCTCGGAAGGCGGCAGAACGCGTTCGTCACTCTGAGACTGCGCGCGCCCGATGCGCGGGGTGAGGAGCAGGGTCGCGAAGAGAATCGCGTTACTAGACTTCATAGAGCGGCAGACCTCGCATCGTGAGCCGGAGCAGACCGCAGATGCGGAGGATCACCCGCGGGCTCGGGTAGAATCCAGAGAGCTTTCGCGAGACCGTCGTCGACGCGCGTCAGGTCGACGTCTGGGTCGACGAGCGGCGCGACGCGACGGCCATTGAGAGACGCGATGGCGATCGCGTTGACCGAGACGTCGTGTCCGCTTCTGTTGCGGACATCGCTGGCGACGTGGTGCGCCAATTGGAGAATGAGATCGGGCTGCGAGGACATCTCGCGCTCTTGAATCGACGTGAGATAAGAGCGCGGGGCGACATGATACGTGCGGCCCGTATCGCGTTCGCGCACGACGAACGTGACGCTGCCGTTCTTCTCGCGCACCATGACTCTCCACGAGAAGCGCATGCCCTGCTCGTGCCAGCGAACGTTGCCCCCATACGCAAGGAAGCGAAGTGGCAGCACGCACTGCACGAGAATGAAGAGCGCCATCGCGACGCTGACCCACGGCGAGCCCGCGCCCAGCTTCGCTTCACGCGACGACGCGAAGAATCGCCGAGGAAATAAGGCAGCGGCGCGCTCCAGCGCCCGTCGCCATGTCTCTGGCGGGAAGAAGACGAGCGCACCGACCATCATGATGATCGGGAACATCCCGATCGGAAAGAGGATGCGTGTGAGGACATGAAAGACCACGACGGCGACATAGGCGAATGGCCGCGTGCGCCGATGCAGCAGGAACCAAACGATCGTCGTGTCGAAGAGGAATCCCGCCCAGCTCATCGCCAAGGCGGCGTGGGGGAGAGAGAAGAGCGCCCCGAGAATCGGCATGTCCGCCTTGGAGGCAATCCAGATTCGGATCGGCTGCGCGTGTAGGAGCCAATCGGAGTTCGCCTTCGCGAGACCCGCGAACGTGTAGACGATCGCAACCTGGGAGCGGAATAGCGCGAGCCACGCGAAAGGAACCTCGCGCGCGTGTCTGCCGCGCAACATCGCGTCCAGTGAGAACGCGCGATTCGCCGGGGAGAGCGCGAAGAGCCCGAGCACGAGACTCGCGAGGTAGTAGTGATTCAGATACGTCGCGACGTCGAGCAGCTGTACGTACGTCAAACCCAAGAAGAGAACGATCGCCGAGAGCCTGAAGAACAGGCCCAAGGTGAACGTGAACGCAGCGACGGCCAAGAAGACGAAGAGTGCGTGCATGCCCGAAGCCGGAAGTGGTTCGACCCAGGCGAATCCCCAGTATTTGAAATGAAAATCCGGTTTCACCCAGAAGTCGTCGATCCATCCGTAGGCGAGGAAGCGCAGAGCACTAACGAGCATCGTGAGACCGAAGGCGATGCGAAGTCCTGCGAGCCAGGCAATGTCGACCGGACGCGTGGAGAGCTCGCGCATTTTCGAAATCGCGCTCATCTCAGTCGTTGTCGCCTTCGGCCGTCTTCGGGAGCTCGAGATTGAGGACGGTGACGAACTCCGTCTTCAAGGGATCCGTGATCCCACGCAGTGTCGCGTGGAGGGATTGCACCTTCGCGATGTCCGTCACGAGGGCTTGTTCGAGTGGGGGATTGAGCGCGTCGATCGCCGATTGCGAAGCGACCGTGGCGCTCAACATGCGGTCGGCGAGATCCCCCGCGCCGACATCGCGGAGCCAGTCATCGAAGCCGAGGCCACCGTAGTCTTTCCCGCAGCCCTGAAGCATCTTGCGGAAGCCTACGAGGTTATTGTGGATGTGCGCCGTCGATGCGCGCGCGTAGGGAGACTCGACTGCGTCTGGACACGTGGCATTTTCACACTCGAAGATGCCGGCGGGTCTTCCGACTTTGAGATCCTTCACTTCGATCTCGACGTAGAAGAGGCCGTCGTTGATCGAGTTGAAGGCGTCTTGTTGCGTCGCGTAGACGACGCTTCCCGCACCAGCGGTCGCGAGCTGCGCGTGAAAATTTCCTGCCGTCTTCAACCACGCATTCGACAAGCTCGTCGCAGTGGCAAGTGCATCGTCGGAGGCGACGGCCGCATACGCTGCTTTGCGAATCGAAAGCTCGAGGGGTGAGACCGCCGCCCAGGTGCCCTGCGAGTTCAGCGCACTCAGCGACGAACATCCGTTGTCGTTTCCACCATAAAAGATCAGGTATTCGAGCGCCGCGAGCCCGCGCCCCGTGACGAGGGTCGTCGCGAAGTTCGGCGCTGCGTATGTCTTGGCGACGATTTGTTCGTCGACCTTGCAGCGATTTTGATGCGGCCACGCATACAGCGAGTCGCGAAAAGACTTCGCCCCGGGAAGCGGAGGATTGCCTCCAGGCCCGAAGCGAAAGACTTCGGCTTCCTCGAAGCTCGCCATCGCGTCGAGCCAAGCCGTCTTTGCCGCAGAGGCCTTTGCGTCCGTGCGGTCCGTCTCGAAGGTATGGGCTGCATCGCGTAGAGCGCGCACCTTTGCTTCGACGTCCGCGAAATGCTCGACCGCACAATCGGCGATCGCCGTGAGCAGGCCCGCCTTCGTGAAGGGAACACCCGTATCGGGATCGGGAGGCACCGTGCCGGTCGTCGTCGGGACGGGGACCGGCGTCGTCGTGGTCTTTCTTCCGGTGTAGACCGCCTCGTCGGGCGGTGGCTTACGGCACGCGATGAAGGTGCCGAAGAACGCGAGAGCGCAGATCGCGAGCAACGCGATACCGCCCTTTTTCGAAGTCGACTGAAACTCGGCCACCGTGCGCTCCTCTGACGACGGAGGGGCGCTTTCACCCTCGCCCTACGTCACCATTTGATAATGAAAGTTATTTTCACCTTCACTATCCGGTGCGTTTTGCAGCGTCAACGAGAAACGCGCCGCGTGAGGCGGCGGCTCGATTCGCCTGCCTCACGGTCGTGAAGCGCACCTTAGAAACGAGCGCGCCAGTCCTTGACGCGCGGGTGTTCGGCCACGGCATCGTGCAAACGCATCAACTTGGGTGACGCATCGAACACGTTCGTCGGAATGTGATCGAGCACGCCGAGACGGAACCACTGCACGCCCATGTAGAGCTTGATGTCGGCCACGCTGATCTTGGAGCCCGAGAGGAAAGGTCCGTCGCCGATGTGCTTTTCAATCGTCGCGCCCCATTGCGGCAAGTACGTCGTCGCAAGGTGCTCGCGTGCCTTCTTCTTCTCTGCTTCGTCGGTGAGGCGCATCGTCGGCCCAACCGTTGCGCGCATGTCTTCGACGTATTGCAGGATCGACTCGTGACGAGCAGCTTCGAAAGGGTCTTGTGGATGCAGATCATGTTGGCGTCCGACGAATACGAGAATCGCATTCGACTGCCCGATAACGGGCTTC
>JAHFDV010000564.1 GCA_023248815.1 Myxococcales bacterium | reverse complement strand
ATGCCGCCGCGGGCCGCGACGAGACGACCGATGACGAAGCGACGCGGCTGTTCGGGATCGGAGCAGCGCACGGTCTTGCCGACGCGGGGAGATCCTTTTTCCCGACTGACGACGAGCACGTCACCTTTCTCGAGCTGCGGTAGGATCGAAACCGAGAGCAGCGGATCATCCGAGGGAATGGTCCAGAGCTCGTAGACGAACTGGAAGAGAAGGAAGACCGGCACCCCGATGACAGCGAGCGCGATGAGGATCCGTCGATGAAAGGGCTGCATGACGCGTTTCCGCGATCCTAACGTCCATCTAGGGTTCGGTACCAAGAAGTCGGAAGTCTCGATGTCGACGACGTCGAGACGCTCTTTTCTGCGAGCGCGAAGCGCAATTCTTCTCGGTTTCGTGCTCTTTGCCGGCTGTCGTGCCGAAGACCGTTTCGTTTCCGCCCCGATGGTGCTCGCTACCGACGCAGGCGCGCCGGATGCCGAGGCCTCGCCTCCCGATCTCCCGCGCGAACCCGTGGCCCCGAACGGCTGCAGTGCAGAGTCAGAATGCGTCCCGGAAGACGCGCAGCCTCTCGTTTTCACGGCTCCCTTCGAGCGTTGCCCGCCGACGATCGGAAAGTCTCCGATGCGCTTTTTCAGCGCGAAGACGACCCTCGCGCAGCGAAAACGCGAAGACCACGTGTGTTGCTACCTGCGGTACGACTGCTCGATCCCGCAAAAAAGCACGTTCTGAGACCGAGTCGTAGAGCGCTCTATTCGGGGGATTCTTCGTGGCGAATCGTCAGAAGGAGGTTGCGCGTGCGGAGCGAGTAGTCCCCCTCGGGATTGCTTTCGATACGCGCGTAGTAGCTTTCCTTCGCCATGTCGGTGCGATGAAGTCGCGTCTGGAGAATCATCTTCGCCAGTGAGGTGGGGTAGGTGGCGTCGATCTTCGCGAGTCGCTCGACGCGCTCGAGCCGATAGACGTCGAACGCGTGGGCGACGTACGCCTCTGCTTCTTTAGGCTTACCGGCGGTCCGAAGCGATTCTGCAGCCCCTCGCAAGCGCGGGCCCTGCGTCGGGTAGAGCATCTCGAACCGTGTCTGCACGCGAAGCTCGTCGAGGGTCAGTCGGAAATCGCTTCGCTCCGAAACCCCGACGATCGTGTTCCAAGAATTTTTGTAAGCGACGCGGCGTTCGCTCTCGCCAAGGAGGATGTGATTGCCGACGCACCACCCTACGTCGCGCATTCGGACGACGAACGAGCCTGCGATCTCGGAGAGCTCTTGCGACTCTTTTCCTTCGGACTCGAATCGCGCGAGCTCCGTGAGAAAAATGCGCTCTTGAACGGCACGGAGCGCGCGCAGGTCTTGGAGACGGCCTGGCGTGAGCAAGGCGGAGACGACGCGATCGATCTCCATCCGGAGCTTCGCCACTTCGTCGACGATTTCGTCGGGTGTTCGCGCTGGAGCAACGCTCTTCGAAGCGACTTCGTGCTCGACATCGAGAGTGTGAAAACGACGGACGAGCGTGCCGAGGAAGCGCACATCGTCGGGAAAGATGGTGCGCCGGGAGAGCTCGTCGTCGGTCGCTTCGACGGCCGTGATTTCTCGTTGGTCGACGGTCGGCAAGGGAACGTTCTCGAGCGCGGCCCTCCGCGGGATCATGAGGAGCGCCACGAGTGCGGCGGATGCAACGGGGACCGCGCCGAGCCATGTCGGGCGGAAGCTCTCTCGCGAGAAGCTCTTCGACAAGATCTTGGATGGGGATTTCTTCATGACCGACACGCCATCCTCTCGAGATGATCGCCTCCCGAAAAGCACCCGGATTTTCGCCGAGACAGGACGCCCATGGTAACATCATCGATGTCACGGACCCCAATAAGTCAGGCCCGACAGGAGTCGGAGCCGCGTCGAGGAGAGCATGGAGCATCGTAGAGAGCCCCGGTACGCAGTACAGATGGGGGTCGAGTTCAAGCGGAATGGGACGACCGAAGCCATCTCTGGCTACGTGCAGAACATTTCGATCGGCGGCATGTTCATCGAGTCCGAAACGGTGCTCGCCTTCGGAGACGAGGTGAGCGTTCGCTTCGCACCGACGAGTGCGAGCGGAACCTTCGAGCTCCCCGCCGTCGTGCGCTGGACGACGCCGAGCGGAATGGGCGTGCAATTCAAGTCGATCGGCGTTCGCGAAACGCGGGCGATCACCGACTTGGCAGCTGCTCTCGAGAAGAAGTAGCAGCGGGTTTTTGACGCGACGCGCGATCGATGTAGGCGTCCGTCTCCGCAATCGTCGCCGAAAACTTGGGAGTGCAGTGTGCGCTCCCTTATTCGTCGAGACATGCTTCTTCTCGCGTTCGCGATTGGGTCAGCCTTCGTCGTCTCGGATCTTCGCGCTTTCGTGAACCGCAAGCGTCACGGCGCCTGAGCCGATGACACGTCGTCTCAAATGACGTCGCCGAGCACTTCGGCAGTGAGCGCACGATCTTCTGCCGCGTCGATGAGATCGAACGGAGCGTGCGCAAATAGTCGGGCGGTCGCCTCGTGCAGTTCGACGCCCATCGCACTCGCTTCGACGAGATAGACGAGCTCCATCGTGCGTCCGAGCGTCAGCGCGAAACGTCGTGCTCCCGCTTCGATGTCTGCGCGATCCGTCTGCCCCGTCGTCGTGAGCCACGATTCGGCGTGACGAAGCGCAAGCTCGGCTTCGTCGAGGAGACGGCTCGTGCGCGCGGAGAGCATCTCCCGAACGCGCGCGATCTCGAAAAAGAGCGGCGCCAAGCTGGGGGTGCGAAAGAGCACACGCAAGATGTCGAGCGAGAGAACGTTGGTCGTCCCTTCCCAGATGGGCAAGACCTGCGCGTCGCGCAGAAGGCGCGGAAGTCCCGTGTCTTCGACGTATCCGGCGCCGCCAAAAAGTTCGAGCGTCTCGCTCGCGACGCTGACGGCTTGCTTGCCCGTGACGAGCTTACCGAGAGGAACGAGAAGACGGAGGAGCTCGACATCCGCAGGCGAAGCTTCTTTCGTCTCCTCTTTTCCCATCAACTCGGCAATTCGAAAGGCGAGCAGCATGGCGCCGCGCTGCTCCGCGACGACGCGCGCCAACGTGTCGGCATGCAGCGGCTTGTCGAAGAGTTTGCTCCCGAAGGCTTCGCGCTTCTTTGCGTAGTCGACGGCGAGCGCAACGCCCCGACGCATGCCGGCAGCCGCACAGACGGTGTTCCACGTTCGGGTGACCGCGAGCATCGGCGTGATGCTTTTCGTTCCATCGCGATCGCCGGCCACGAGCTCCGCGACGGTTCCTTCGAGTGTGAGCTCCGCCGTCGGCACCATCTTCGTGCCGAGCTTCTCTTTGAGGCGATGAATGTGGATGCCGTTGAGCGCGCCTTGCGCATCGCGCGTTTCGACGTAAAAAAGTGCCAATCCCGATCCGCCGGGCGGATTTCCTTCGGGGCGCGCGAGCGTGAGCGCCATCTCCGAGGTCGTCGCCGACGTGAACCACTTCACGCCGTGAAGTCGGTACGCGTCGCCGTCTTTCTTCGCGATCGTCTGTGAGATTCCAACGTCCGATCCGCCCGTCCGCTCGGTCATCCACTGGCCGCTCGTCCAACGATCTTTGGGGGAGCGACTCGTGAGCCGCGGAATGGCACGTTGGACGAGACGCGTATTTCCATTCGCGATTAGCGTCCGCGCTGCGCCATCCGTCATTGCGAGCGGACACGAATAGACGGCGCTCGATGGCTCGAAGAG
>JAHFDV010000563.1 GCA_023248815.1 Myxococcales bacterium | reverse complement strand
CACGCCGGCTGCGTCGGGATGCGCCGGTGGAACGAACTCCGATTCGTTCTCGAACGGAATGGTCGGCTGCGCCGGAACGAAGACGTGGGCGCAACGCGCTTCGCTTTGCGCGGCGAGCTATCACTCGTGCAGCGCTGCGGAGTGGTCCGCGAATCGCGGCGCCGTTGTTCCCGCACACGACTACTGGACGTCGGACTCCCTCCGTTACACGGGCGTCAGCACAGCTTGCAGCGTGACGACGACCGGCGGGAACGTGTGCAGCGGTTCGGTCGACTCGTTGCCCGGCCACGTCTGCGGCGCGAAGAAAGACGCGGAGGGCAATGAGTGCGCCGTCACCGGATGCGGATCCGAGGTCTCGTTGCCCGCGCGCTCTCTTGGAAGCTCTTGTGAGATCGACGCATCGGCACCCACCGAGCCCGATGGCGGTCTCGCAACCGCGGGAACCGTCTGCTGCTGCGGAGGAGCGGATTAACCTCGACTCGTTGAGACTGCGAAGCGCGCTAGGGATCGTCCTCGGCGCGTTTTTGCTTTCCGCTTGCTCGCGGGGCTGTGCTCGAAAAGCGCTCGAAGAGAAGCTCGCTCCCGTACTTCCGTCGGCCGTCCCCATGGGCGCCGTTTGCGAGGAAGGTCTCTATCGCTGCTTGGGTGGACGCATCGAGCGCTCCAAAGCGGCCCGAGGAGCCTGCGAGAGTCCTGAAGGATGCCCGTGCGTATGGGAGGAGGCGGCGCGGTGTCCCGAGCCGTCCCGGTGCGTCGTCGATGCGGTCGAAGTGGAGGTGGCTTCCGTCCCCCAATCGCTCTGCGAAACCGGTCGTTTGACGCGCGGTCGCGCCGTTCTCCCAGAAGAAAGTGCGCAAATTTCTCGCTCGCTGCAGGCGATGGGCGAAGCGGATGCGGGAGACGTTTGCGAGGACGGGTACCTTTGCTGCCGAGACGTCGCGGGGAGGGGAGTCGTGACCCGCGCCGAGAAGCCAGTCGTTCGCTGCGACGAGCCATGCCGAACCCCGACGTTCTTGCTTCCGGGTGACCTCACGGACGAAGTCGGGGGCAAGGTGTTCTGTCGTCCCGCCCTTCCGTAAATGACGCAGTGACTGTGGCGTTCCCGCGCAGTCCATGATCGGCGTGTCGCGATCGACGAGGCCACGTTGAGCCTTTCAGCGAAGCGTCGTACGCACTCCGTGAGGTCTACACGCGTCTTTCGAGACGCGCGAAGACACCTACGCGCGAACGCGCGTTGATCCACCGTGGGTAACCGTTTCGACACTGTCAGAAGAATCGCTGCTGAAAAGGTGACGGGGGTACATCTCCCTACCTACAATTTGCTCAATCGTGTCCATCATTGCTCTGCCGCTTCATCGCAGATCGTTGACGCCTCCAGCCGCGTCGAACTTGGCAAGGGGCTTGCTCTCATCCTTGTCACAGACAATGCGCGCCGCAGTCCTGAAGGTCGGTTTTGGTCTCGGGCTTCTCCTCATGTTCGGAGCGGACGAGGCTCAGTCGTCTGAGACCGCTTCCGTTGTGAATGAAATTGCGGTCGAGACTCCCGCAGCGTCGCTCGTCGAAGCACCTGACGCATCGAATCAAGAAAACCAAAATCCTTCGGTCGAAATTCCAGCAGAGCTGAAGATCCCGAGCGCGCCCGGTGGAACCGAAGGCAACTGCGCCGAAGGCATGCAAGAGGTCGAAGGGGAATATTGCCCCAACGTCGAGCAAAAGTGCCTCCGCTGGCTCGACAAAGAGCAGATGCGCTGCGCGGAGTTCGCGCCTACGACCGAGTGTGTCGGCAAGAAGCTCAAGAAGCACTTCTGCATCGACCGCTTCGAGTACCCGAACAAAGCGGGCGAGAAGCCCGTCGTGATGAACACGTGGTACCAGGCGAAGGCGACCTGCGAAAAAGAAGGCAAGCGTCTCTGCGGCGAGAGCGAGTGGACGCTCGCATGCGAAGGCAACGAGCGCCTTCCTTATCCCTACGGCTACGAGCGTAACTCCGAAGCGTGCAACATCGACAAGGCGCATCCGGCCGTCAACGAAGCGGCGATCGCAGATCCCGCGACGCGCGACGCCGAAGTTGCTCGTCTCGACCAGCGCGTTGCCTCGGGCGAGCTCAATGCGTGCGTGAGCCCGTTCGGCGTTCACGACATGACGGGCAACGTCGACGAGTGGGTCGTCAACGAAGCGGGTGTTCCCTTCAAAAGCGGCCTCAAGGGCGGCTACTGGGGTCCCGTGCGTACGCGTTGCCGACCGATGACGACGGCCCACTCCGAAGAGTTCTCGTTCTACCAAATCGGCTTCCGTTGCTGCGGCGACGTGCAAGGCGCCTTGAACGAAGTTGCGGCGCTCAAGCCGGCGACGCCGAAGCCCAACACTGGTACCTGATTTGGGGGTTCGGACCCCCGAAGCGTGGGGTCGCCCGAGTCGGCGACGCGAGAGCCGAGCACTCACGAGCGCGCCCTCAGCTCACTCGTGCGAACCGGCGTCCGGCTTCACGTCGGCAGGCTTCGGGCGCTTGATCGGCTCACCGAAGTCTTCGCGCAGTTTCTTTGCGAGCGAATCGAGCATCACCTGCTCGTGGTAGCGCGGCATCGAGGGAAGGCTCGCGACGACATGCGTCGAGACCGTGGGATCCTTTGGGCGCACGAGCTCCATCGAACCGCTCGTCGCTTTGGGACCGCCTTCTTGTGATTTGTACTCGAAGAGGATGTAGCCAGAGCTGTCGTCTTTCTCGACCACCTTGAGTCCGAGGTCGACGCGGACGAGTCGCAGTGCCGCATTCCACGTTTGATCGTAGGTGTATGGCGAGTCGAACCCCGCTTTGGCTTCCGCCGACGGCGGGAACGCGAGACTCGTCACGAGACCCGCGACGGCGAGGCACGCGAGAGCAGCCGGAGTGGGGACGATGAATCGACGGAGGGGCCTGAGCATGGCCTGACCGTCGGCGAAGTCGCCGATTTTGGACAAGTTTTCCGCGTTTTTACGCGAGAAATGCCTCAGCGCGGGGGCGTCGCATTCGAAGGCGCGACGAGCTCTTGGACGGGATCGACCTCTTCGGCTTCCTTGAGCTTGTCCATCGCACCGCGACTCGAGAAGAGGCAGACCGCGCCCGCGCCGAGCGTCCAGACGAGCTGAACGGCGTAGAGCAGGAACACGTAGGAAGCGCCTGCGCCCGTGACGATGTTTGCCGGGAAGTACATCGTGAGGCCCGCGTAGATGCCCGCTTGGAAGACACCGAGCAGGCCTGGTGGGCCCGGAATCAAGATCGTGATTCCGAGCATTCCCATGAGCGCGCACGATTCACCGAAGCCGACCGCCGTTCCGTCCGCGTGCACGATGCCGCATCCCCACGCGAGGAGCCACATGCCGAGCACGTTCACCGACCAATAGGCGATGGTCTCCGCGAGAAATCCGAGTCCGTCACGTGCGCGCCCGAAGGCGCGAAGGCCGTCCGCGAGCTTTCCGGCGGTGTCTGCGAGCTTTTCAGCGAGCTTCTTCGAGACGATTCCGAAGACAGCGAGCGTGAGGCGACGCGCGAGATCGCGGAGGAAGTAGTAGACCGCGATGACGACGAACGCGGTCGTGAAGACGCCGAGCATCACATAGCCCGAAGCGCGCACCTTGCTGACGGATACCATGGAGGGAAGACCGATCACGCGTTCCGGCAATGGGTCCAGCGTCGGCACTGTGATGAGCGCGAACGCGAGAATGATGCTGAGCACGAGGCCGTCCACGATGCGC
>JAHFDV010000562.1 GCA_023248815.1 Myxococcales bacterium | reverse complement strand
CTTGCCGACATTTTGCGCGAGGAAGGGCACCGTGCCGCCGCTTCGATCTTGCAACATCATGGAGAAGCCACCCGCGGAGCTGATGCCGGGGATCGCGGGAGGAGTGACGGCGAAGACGCGCGCTTCGGTGATCGCTGCGAACTTCGCGTTGACGCGTTTGAGAACGGCGGCCGAGGTCATGTCGTCGCCTTTGCGCTCTTCCCACGGCTTCAGCGAGAGAAAGCCCGTTCCCGTGTAGCTGGCCGCGGTACGCGTGAAGAAGCTGAAGCCGGCGACACCGTTGTAGGTGCTGATGCCCTCTTCATGGCCGAGGATGTCGTCGATCTGTGTGTAGATCGCCTTCGTGCGTTGCATCGAAGCGCCGTCGGGGAGCTGCACGCCGATGATCGCATACCCCTGATCTTCGTCGGGAACGAAGCCCGACGGAATGCGCTTTCCAAGAACCGCCGAGAGCGCTGCGACGCCCGCGAGAAGTGCGAGCGGAATGAAGAGTTTGCGCACGAGCTTTGCGTTGACGGCGATGTAGCCGTCGGTTGCGCGGCTGAAGCCCTTGTTGAACGCGTTGCCGAAGCGCGCGAAGATCGACTTCGATTCTTTGCGCGGCTTCAAGAGAATCGCCGCGAGCGCCGGGCTCAGCGTGAGCGCGTTGAATGCGGAGATGACGACGGACACGGCGATCGTGAGGGCGAACTGCTGATAGAGACGTCCGGTAATTCCGCTCAAGAATGCGACGGGGACGAAGACGGCGACGAGAATGAGCGCGATCGCGATGACCGGCCCTTGCACGTCTTTCATTGCTTGCACGGTCGCATCGCGCGGCGACATGCCGTGCTCGATGTGGTGTTCCACGGCCTCGACGACGACGATTGCGTCGTCGACCACGAGTCCGACCGCGAGCACCAAGCCGAAGAGCGAGAGCGTATTGACGGAGAACCCGAGGAGCGGGAACACGGCGAACGCGCCGATGAGCGAAACGGGGACGGTGAGGAGCGGAATGAGCGTCGCACGCCAGCTTTGGAGAAAGATGAAGACGACGAGCACGACGAGCGCGATGGCCTCGAGGAGGGTCTCGACGATCTCTTCGATGCCGGCTTTGACGGGAGCCGTCGTATCGAGCGAGACGCGATACTCCATACCCGGTGGAAAGCGTTTCGAGAGCTCATCCATCGTGTCGCGAATGCCTTTCGCGACATCGAGCGCGTTGGACCCGGGCGTCTGGAAGGCCGCGACGACGGCGGCGGGCTTACCGTTGAAGGTACCGTATTGGTTGTAGGTGAGCGCACCGAGCTCGATGCGTGCGACGTCGCGTAAGCGCACGTTCGAACCGTCGGGGTTCTCGCGCAAAATGACGTTACCGAACTCTGCAGGCTCGACGAGACGCCCCTGTGCACGCACGGTGAAGGTCAGCTGTTGTCCCACGGGCGCGGGCTCTGAGCCGACCTGTCCCGCGGGATTGACGACGTTTTGAGTGCGAATCGCATTCTGAATGTCACCGACGGTGAGGCTGAGACGCGCGAGCGTGTCGGGATCGAGCCAGATGCGCATCGCGTACTCGGACGAGCCGAGGTTGCGGATGTCGCCGACGCCCTTCACGCGAAGGACGGCGTCGTTGACGTTGATGAGCGCGTAGTTGGCGAGAAAGGTGGGGTCGTAGCGGCCGTCTGGCGAATAGAGCGAAACGACCATCAGGGGGAAAGCGAGTGATTTTTTGATCGTGACGCCGACATTCTTCACGTCCTGCGGCAAGAAGGGCTGCGCCTGCGAGAAGCGGTTGTTGACGAGGACGTTGGCGACGTCCGGATCAGTGCCGACGTCGAACGTGACGACCTGATTCATCGTGCCGTCGTTGGCATTTGTAGACTGCACGTAGATCATTCGATCCACGCCGTTCATCTGCTGCTCGATCGGCGTCGCAACGGCCTGCTCGATCGTCAATGCATCGGCGCCCGTGTAGGTCGTCGTGAGGTTGACCTGAGGCGGAAGGATCTGCGGAAACTGCGAGATCGGAAGACCGAGGAGGGAGACGGCGCCGATGAGCACCGTGAGAATCGCAATGACGATGGCCACGATGGGCCGACGAATGAAGAAGGAGGACACGCGTCAGTTCTTCGCTGCGGGTTGGGGAACGGCAGCTGCCTGCGATGCGGACGGCGGTGCGACCGACGCGGGAGGTGCAGGTTGTGCAACGACGATCGCTCCGTCGGTGATCTTCTGGACGCCATCGACGACGATGCGATCGCCTTCTGCGAGCCCTTTGTTGACGATGCGGAGACCCTTCGCCGTGCCACCGAGCTCGACTTGGCGGAGATGCACTTTGTTGTCGTCCGTCACTACGCCCACCGAGTACGTGCCCTGGACCGGGATGAGAGCCTTCTCGGGAACGGCAAGCGCGCCTTTGCCCTCTTGCTCGCGCTGAATGCGAACACGACCGAATTGTCCCGGTCGGAGCGTGTCATCCGTATTCGGGAAGAGCGCCTGGAGTTGGATCGTCCCCGTGCTTGCATCGACCTGGCGATTGGCGGTGATGAGGAGACCTCGATGCGGGTAGACGCTGCCATCGGCCAAAAGAAGCTCGATCCCGGGATCGATGCCGTCGATCAGTTCTTTGGCGTCGAGCTTCGGAAATTGCCTTTTGGCCCAGACGACGTCCCGATGCTCGAGCTTCTTCAAGCGATCGGGAAACTTCACGTAGTCGATCTCGCTCATCGGGAAATTCACGCGGATGGGATCGAGCTGCGACACCGTCGTGAGAAGCGTCGCGCCATCTTGCCCGACGAGATTGCCGATGCGCACGAGAGCGAGCCCCGTCACTCCGCCGCCCGGCGCGTGGATCTGTGTGTACGAAAGGTTGAGCTGGGCCTGCTGGAGCGCGGCTTGTGCCGCGATCACTTGGCCATCGGAGTCACCGGCGGCCGAGATCGCGTTGTCGAGATCTTGTTTCGAGACGACGCCCGCCGGCGCGAGCTTCTGGCTTCGCTCGAGCTGGGCCTGCCGACCCGTTTTTCCTGCGACGGCTCGGGCGAGAGCTCCGCGCGCCACGGCAACCGCATTCACGTATTCACCCGGCTCGATGGTGAAGAGGAGCTGTCCTTCTTTGACACTTGCTCCGTCCTTGTAGTCCTGCGTCTTCAAATACCCCTTCACGCGTGCGCGAATGTCCGCGTTCACGTAGCCGTCGAGCGTGCCGACCGCCTCGATGAAGAGAGCGAGATCTTGCCGGACAACGGGTGCAACGAGAACCGTGGGAGGAGGTGGAGGCGCGGGTTTGGGCTTGCTGCAGCCGCCAAGGAGGGCGACGAGGACGAGAAAAGACGTGAGCTTCGTTGTCATGTTCGATTTTTTTTCTAGACCGTTTGGTTCACTTGAGAGGCGAGCTCGAGCGGAGCGCGGGGGACCGTTTTTGAACCGAGGGCTTCATCGCCTTCTTGGCGTGAGGCTTTTTGGGTGACGCCGTACTCATGCCTTGGCTCTCGCTCGCGCGAGGGCTGGCATAATCCAGACCGAGGAGCGCGAGGCAGGTGGAGGGAAGACTCCGCAATGCGTCGAGGTCGTCGTTGATGCGCGCCTGAAGGAGCGCGCCCTGAACGTGGAGGAAGATCGACTTCGCGTCGTCCGTCGGATCTCCCTGGCGAATCGTCCCATCGGCGTAGCCATCTCGCAGCGTGGTCTCGAGATAACGCCTCGACCACGCGTTCATCTCCTGCACCTTCGAAAGAAGCGCAGGCGTGCGCTG
>JAHFDV010000174.1 GCA_023248815.1 Myxococcales bacterium | reverse complement strand
AAGCTTGCAAAGGAATCGGGCACTCTCGTGCAACAAGAGGTGCGTCTAGCGACCACCGAGATGACGCAAAAGGCGACCTTTGCCTCGAAGCAGGTCGGGTTGCTCAGTCTTGCGGGACTCATCGGCGTCGTCGCATCGATCACGCTCGTTGCTGCGCTCGTCTTGGGGCTCGCAACAATCATTCCGATTTGGCTCTCCTCACTCGTCGTCGGTCTGGCGCTTTCGGGCGTCGCACTCGGCGTGGGGCTGAAGGCACTCAACTCTCTCCGCGCGATGGAGCTCGCGCCGAAGCACACGATTCAAACTCTGGAGGATACGAAGTCATGGCTACAAGAACAGGTTCGATGAACGACGACAAACTAGGAGCGGCAGCGGCCGTTCCAAACTCCGACGATGATGTCGCGAAGATTCGCGACGAAATTTCGCGAACACGCAGTGGCCTCGATCAAACGATCGGCGAGCTTCACGGGAGATTGAATCCCGAGGTCTTGAAGGACCGTGCGCTCGAACAGTTCGGCGAAGCAAAGTCCGTGGTGGTCGCGCACATGAACGAAGCCAAAGAAGGCTTCAAGGTGGAGCTCAAAGAGGCGAAGGAAGGCCTGAAGTCGGAGCTCAAAGACGCCAAGGATGGCCTCAAGGCCGAGCTGAAGGAAGTGAAGGACAACCTCAAGTCCGAGCTGCTGGAAGCCAAGGACGTCCTGAAGTCCGAATTCAAAGAAGCAAAAGATTCACTCAAAGCAGAAGTGTTGGCGGAAGTGGCGGATGCGAAGGCCGCTCTCCGAGAAGCAACGATTGGAAAGGTGGAGCACATGGTCACGAAAGCAGAAGACAGCGTCAAACAGACGAGCCGTTCACTTCTCGGAACGATCCAAGAGAATCCGATTCCGGCCGCGCTTGCCGGCGTTGGGATCGCCTGGCTCATCTACAACGCTCGCGCGTCGAAGAGCCGCGCGGCGAGCTCGAACTCCTATTCTTCGGGCGCGTACACGAGCGGTTCGTACGGCTCGCAGCGTGGTCAGTCGCTCGAAAATCGCGTCGGCGGAGCGCTCATCGGCGTCCGCGATGTTGCCCGTGAAAAGCTCGGCAGCGCGGCTTCGACCGTCGAGCACGAGTTCAACGATGTCGCGCACAAGGCGTCAGACGTCGCGCATCGCGCCTCCGACTTCGCGAGCGGCATTGGCGACACCATCTCGCACGGCGTCGACGACGTTCGTCAGCGTGCAGGGTCGCTCGCTCACGACGTGACGGATTCGTTGGGCCATGTCGCTCACGACGTGACGGACTCTCTCGGTAACGTCGTTTCGCGAGCGGGCCGGACGGCTCACGACGCGCGCGACGCGATGGGAAACGTCGTCGATGCGACTGGGCAGAAGCTCAGCTCGGCGGCGCACGTCGTCGGTGACAAAGCGAGCGAGGCTTTCACGATGATGGGAGATCAGGGCAAGGCGTTCGGTCGTTCGACGAGTGCGGCCTACGATGTCAATCCGATGGCATTCGGGCTCGGCGCCCTCGCGCTCGGTGCTGCTGTCGGCATGTCGCTTCCGAGCACGCGTCAAGAAGACGAGTGGCTCGGCGAGACGCGGGATCAGGCCATGAAGGCAGCCGAGAAGCTCGCGCACGGCGCGCTCGGCAAGATCTCGGACGCGACGCACGGCCTCGGCGAGACCGCGGCGCATGCGCTCGAGTCATCGCTCAGCGCGGACAAGTCCGACGCGGACGACAAGAAGGACGGAAAGTCGAAGTCTGCGAGCGCCAGCGCGTAAGGACTTCACTTGAAAAAAAAAGGCTTCGAGCCGGAGACGATTACGCATCGTCTCTGGCTCGTTCTCTTTTGTTCGTCGGCGCGAGACAAGGCAGCTGCGCGATGCGCCCTTGCTCGCGGGGACGCCGGGGCATAGCCTCGCAGCATGGCTTTTCGCGCTCAGAAACGAAGTTTCGCTGCCCTCCTGACCGTCTCGATCATCGGCATGCGCCTCGCTGCGTGCGGCGGTGACGACGATACGAAAGTCGGTCAAGACGGCGATGGGAGCGTCGACCGCGATGGTTCGTTCGGTAGCGACTCGGACATTCCGGTCGATACGGACGGCTCCGTCGATGAAGATGGAAGCGCGCCCGATGCATTCGTCCCACCGGCGTTTTGTAGCGGTCTCGTTCTCTATTCGAGTTTCGACAACGGAATCGCGCTCGAGCGCGGCACCGCCGACACGATCCCTTATGGCCAAGTGCAACAGGCCGACGGAGGAAAGTTCGGCAATGCGGTCCTGCTCGATACGCATGGCGGTGGTCCCGATGCGAGCGCGGCGGTCTACTACGTGAAGCGCGATGGCGGGCCCGCGGTAGTGCCCGAGGCAGCAGGGAGCATCTCTCTTTGGTATCGTGCCGAGCCTTCTGTGGGCGCGGATCAGCCCGTCATCTATCGAACCGTCGGCTCGATTCTTCCTGCGCCGCTCGTGAACGCCGGCCTTTCGTTGGTTTCGCCGAATCCGCAGTTCGGTCTCTACAATCAGACGAGCGCGCTGAATCCCGTCCTCGCATTTCCAAAGGTCGCCCTCGCGCCGTATCTCCGACAGGGCGGGTTCAACCACTACGCCACCGCGTGGCGTGAAGGCGATGCGGGCGGGCAAACGACCGCGATGATGGTTCTCAACGGCGGCCTCGGTCAGCGTTTCGACATGGACGCCTCGGCGCCCGACGCAACGCCGGACGGCTCCGTGCCGTATCGCGCCTCGACGAAGACGCCGTGGAACAATCCGGCCGAGGCCCTTGGGTACCGACTCGGTGGACCGACGTTCAATTCGGCACAAGGAGCGATCGACGACTTCGCAGTTTGGGATCGCGTTCTCTCGTTCGAAGAGATGGCAGAGATCTACAAGGTGGGACTGCCGATCCGCCAGGCGTGTCGCTTCTGACACGGTTCCCGCGAGGGTTCGGCTCAGCCATCTTGTGACGTGCGCTAAGATCGGCTCGTGATCGCGCAGAACATGCCCGCACCGACGCTGGACTTCGATCCACGCATGTTCGGCCTCGTATGCGCGATCGTCGCGGTCGGGATAGCGCTCAAGTGGCGGTCGATCACGCGCAAGCCGGTAGTGTTGGTGAACGGAGACAGTACCCGCGTTGGAAACCTCGTTCTCTCATCCAGTGAGTTTTCGAGCGCCGCGCGCATGCATCGCGCGGATGGGAGTAAGAGCCAGGAGATGATCGAGCTCGTGCACCCGAACCTAGGAAGGCTCGAAGGAGCAATTGGGAATGATCTCGAGGCGGTGGCGCGAGCGTTCCCGATGAATGTCGATGTGTTCGAGATCAACGTACCGCTCGCGGGGAAGGGTAGAAGTCGCGTCGAACTGCACAAGGACGGCGTCGTCATCCATCACTCGCACGGAAGACGACTGCTGCCGTTATTTGATCTGACGATGTCACGCGATCCTGACGACGCGAAACAAGTCGCATTGGCGATCGGTGTGCCCAGTCGCGAGATCCTCACGCTGACATTCGGAAATACCGCGCTCGCCGAAGTCTTCTTGGAGCGAGTCCAGCAGCGAAGAGAAACACCTTCTCCACTCGCTCGAGAGCAGCTCGAAGTGTTGGCTTCGGCGACCGACGTTCTCGGGCAACTTCGCGATCGCGAAAGACGCGGCTACCGAGAAGGGGCGCTCTCGATGGCGGACCTCGCGATTCTTGCGAGTCACCCCGATGCTTCACCGAAAATCCGAATCGCCGCAGCGCAGGTCGTCGCGGAGAGCGGGAATGAGGCTGCCAAAGCCGTGGCGCTCGAGATGAAACAGAGCCTCTTCGAGGAGCTGCGCGAGTGTTCGGAGGAGATCGAAGCGACACGACGAAGAGCTGCGGGGCGCTGAGCACACGAACGCTCTGCCGCGGGTCCCAAATTCTCTAAGACGATACGGTGATGGCGAGCGGCGATTCGCAAGAGAGCCAGCGCTGGACCTTCTCGCATGCGTCGGTCTTGCTCCCAATGTCTGATCGTGTGGACGCTGATCCCGCTGCGGCGACCGCCGTCTGAGTGAGCCCGATGAAGCGCCGAAGAGCAGCGACGTCCCCCGCGGCCGGTTCACCCCGAGCGATCCTAGCGCGACGAGTGCGCGAAAGTGAGCGCTCGATGTCGGAGGCGGTCGGTGCGCGCGGTGAGGACGTTTAACTTCATCG
This sequence comes from Myxococcales bacterium, assembly GCA_023248815.1. Lineage (GTDB taxonomy): Bacteria > Myxococcota_A > Polyangia > Polyangiales > Polyangiaceae > JAHFDV01. The sequence goes on along the minus strand of JAHFDV010000174.1, from coordinate 6,243 downwards.
ATTGTTCCCAGTGCGCAGTGCGCAGCTACTTCGCCTTCTCTTGCACGACCGTCTTCTCTTCGACGACCTCTTCGGTCTGGGCATCGGTCTTCATTTTCTCGGGCAACGTTGGCTTGTCTTTCGGGGGCGGCGCGGTCCCCGCGATGTCCGACACGGCGCGCCGGATCGCTCGGAACGACGTCGAACCTGCGAGCACGATGAGAAGAGAGTATACGTGCTCAGAGGTCGGTTCGAGGCGCGCCGGTAACACGTATGGATTCACAGCCAAACGGTCGCCCCATCCGTAGCCGAGCTCTCCGCCCAAAAGGAGATCTCCGCCTTCGCCGTGCGAGCCGACGCCGAACGAAGTGCTCACGTTGCTCGTCGAGTGGGAGAAGAAGTGCAGCGGATCATTTCCAAGGGCGCCTTGGGGAACGGCGCTGTAGTCGGTACTGAAGCCGCCGAGGATACTGATTTTCTTGGTCAGGAAGAGCTCACCACCCAGGCCAATGTTGACCGCGCCGCGCGATCTTGCGGAGAAATTGAGGGACGCTGGTGTGTCGGTCGCGACTCCGCCCGTCGATGAGTACGTGTTTCCGGTAAACGAGGCCTCATAGGCTTTGCCGAGCGGAGCATTGAAGCTGACGTTGAGCTCCGCGCTTCCGATTGAGGACTCATAGCCCGTGCCGACGGCGATGCGGAGTGGCGTATTGATCGCGAACTTTCCATCGGCGGCGCGATTGTAGACTGCGCCGCCGGTGCCGTCGTAGTTCGTGTAGGCGTTCGTCCCGCCCGAGCCGAAGAGATGAAGAGAGGGGGAGTCGATCGATAGGGCGGTCGTCTGGTGGCCTCGCCGATAGGTCGCTCCGATGCTGAATTTGATCTCGTGCGAATCGCCGTGGCCGGTCGCCAGCAATGCCGAGTTGACCATCTGATCGTCGCCGACCGACGTCGTCGTCGTGTTGGAGATGTAACTACGGAAGCTCGCTCGGCTGAGCTGAACCGAAGCACCGACCGCCAGGTGATCGTCGACATACATCGCGTACGAAGGCCCGACGGCGAAGCGCCGCATCGTCTGACGCATCGTTCCCGCCTGACGGGTCATTCCGTAAGACGTCTTCTGTGCATACGACTCGTCGCTGAGACCGTAGAAGCTCGACTGCACGGTCGAGATGCAGAAGCCCAGTCGCGCCTGTGTCTCTCGCGCATTCTCGCGCGAAAGAAACGGAATGTCGTGCGCTCGCAGAAATAAGCAGAGGCTCCCCGGCAACGGATCGAAGTCGAAGCTCGAGATCGACGCTTTGTCTTTCGGGATGTTTCCGAAGCGCGCGTCGACGCTCCCAGGTTGATACCAACTCGGGAGGCTCAGGAGGGACAGCGAATAGAAGTTCACCGAGAACGCGAGGCGGCCGGGATCGATGCGCACGATCGTCGCCGGGTTCAAAAAAACCGATGCGCTGTCGCGGCCGTAGACGAGGCCAGTGCCACCGACGAGCGTCGTTCGCCCACCCACTGGCGCAAGCTTGTGATTCGCCTGAGCGTGAGCTCGAGCGGAAGAGAAGAGCGTGAAGACGACGAGCGCGATCGAGATCGTCGAACGCGAGCGCTCGCGGAAGCTAAGGGGCATTTCGTGCGGGACCTTAGCGGGGTTTTGGCCTCAGTGCGGACGCGCTCGCGCATTAGGAAAAAGCGAAGGGGCCTCTGTCGCCGCCTCTTGGAGCCGGGAGTCGCGCTCGTTATTCGAGAAATCCGCAAAACACTTCGGCGCAGGGCAAAACCGAGAGAGCGCACACGCTTTCGACTTGCTCGTCGGTTCCCGCATCGACGTCTCGAGATGGCCAAGTGTCGACTTCGCATTTCGCCCCGCCGGCAACACCGGGCGCGACACGCTCGCACTCGAGAAAGCTTGGAAGCAGCAGTTCTCGTCCATCTCGACGGGTGATCGCGAGTACGTCGCAGTGAAAAAATTCGAATGAGTCGAGATCGACGGCGCTGTAGATGGCGCACGGCTTCCCTGAAGGTGAATGAGAAAGGTGTCGCATGCCTTCGTAGGACGACTCGCACTTCTCCGCGACCGCAGCTTCCGCGGCGTCGGGCAAGAGCGGTGCTGACTTCTCATCCTCCGTCTTGAAGCACGCGCCCAGTGTCGCAGCCCAAGCGAGGAAGAAGGAGAGCGTGAGGCGGCGGAACAGGTGCATTGACTTCAACACTACCGAATGACTTGGCGTTTTCTAAGGGTTCCGCCGAGCGCGCACGGTTTGCGAAGTTTCTCATGGGGCGACATGAAGAATTCGACGGAAGAGACGAGTTGCGGACATTGAGCGCGATCGTTCAGACCTGACATGCTTCCCAGGACCGACTCAGGCGCCAGCGCTCCGACGACCTAGCGCATCGCCGCTATCGTGCACATATTGCCTCGATGGCGACCCCAACCGCAGTCCTTCATTCCCAATTGCTGGAGCTTCACCGAACGCTCCTCGAGCTCGTCAAAGTCGAATACGAGCGAGGGCACGGCAAGGTGGCCAATGCGTCGGCACTGCTCCAGCTCGTGATTCACGACGAAGCGTTCGCATGGCTTCGGCCCCTTTCGAAGTTGCTCGTCGATCTCGATGACAAAGACGTCATCGCCGACGCCTCCGCTGCGCGTGCTGCCGTGGAAGGGCTCTTTGCGACCGCCACCTTCGCGGACGCGTATCAACCCGCGCTCCAAGCCCATCCTGATCTCTCGTTCCAGCATGGCGAGGTCATGCGGATCACGAAGGGGCTTCCCGAGAAGAGCTCGCGCCTTACGAACTAAACGACGCGCGCTCGATACGCTTTAGTGACGTACGGAAGATCGATCGTCGTCTCGCCCGTAAGTTTGAGATCGTCGAAGAGAGACGAGAGCTCGCGGCCGATGCGCGCTCGTTCGTCCGCTGGGGCCGTGAGCACGTAGCTGCGCGATTGCACCATGTCGACGAGTTGCTTTCTCGTCATCGCGCGCGACCAACGCCATTCGAATTTCTCGAGGTTACCAAAGGGCGTCGCCACGAACGGATTTCCCTCGGCGAGCATCTCCTCGGCTTTGCTCCCGTGGACAATCTGCGTGAGGCGATGCACCCACGGAATCGACTCGTCGCGAATGTTCCAGACGAGACCGAGCACGCCGCCCGGAGAGAGGACGCGCGCGATTTCGAGCGACGCGATTTCAGGATTCACCCAGTGCCAAGCTTGACCGAGCACGACAGCGTCGACCGATGCATCTCCGATCGGCAGACGCTCGGCACTTCCTACGTGCGTGGCTGCCTCCGGCAGTTCTTCGCGCAAAACGGCGAGCATCTTTTCGTCGGGCTCGATCGCGATGACATCGGCACCCAACGAAAGGATCACGCGCGTCAGCTTTCCCGTTCCCGCGCCGACATCGGCAACGCGCAACGTCTCCCGCATCTTCTTTGCCGGCTCGAGCATCCAGCGCACGGCTTCTTGCGGGTAGCTCGGACGAGCGGACTCGTAGAGGGACGCTGCCGCACCGAAGGAACGGGACATCTCTTCTCGGCTCACCATCTTTTCGAGATAGAGCCTTTCTTTGCCGTGCGCTAGGGCGCCGAACGGAGCGACGGCACTACTTCGGACACGCAACCTTCATCCGGCGTGAACGACGGGCAGCGTGAAGGAAAACCTGCTCCCTACGCCCATCTTGCTCTCGACCCAGATCTTCCCGCCGTGGCCCTGCACGATGCACTTGGAGATGTAGAGACCGAGCCCGACGCCGCGGCGGTCGTGATGGACCTGAAGGAAGCGCTCAAAAACCGCGTCCAATTTATCGTTCGGGATCCCCGCTCCGGTATCGCTGACGGTGATGCGAACTTCGTCTTCGATCCGTCCAACGTGAACGGCTACGTTACCACCGCGCGCCGTGAACTTGATGGCGTTGCTGAGAAGGTTGATGAGAACCTGGAGAACGCGAGCGGCATCGAAGGCAACGACGGGTAGTGCCTCGTCGATCTCTGCGACGAGTAGGATCTCGCATGCGACGGCCTGCGCCTGAAATGTCTCCACGGCCTCTGCAACGACGAGGGCAACGTTGCCAGGCTCTCGCGCCACGGCAAGGCTTCCGGCGTGGATGCTCGCGAGATCTACCAAGTCGCCGATGAGGCGATTCATCCTGGCGCCGGAGCGATGAATCCGCTGGGTATAAGCGATGACCTTCTCATTCGGGCTCTCCCGCGACACTTCTTTCTCGATGAGCGCCGCAAAGCCGACCACGCCACCCAACATATTGCGGAGGTCGTGGCTGACGATGCCCAGAAATTCATCGCGGGTCGCTACGGCGTGATCGGATCGCGCCCGTTCACGCGAGAGGTCCCTGTCGGTCTCCTCGCGTTCGACAGCAAGCAAGGCGGCGTGCTCCGCTCGCTCGACGAGCAGCATCTCGTCGGCGTCGGCACGCTCCCTTCGGAGTGTCTGATCTTCGAGAACTCTCTCGTTCTCCAGTCCATGTGGTGACGTTGCGCTCGGCGGAAGTGTCTTCCAGTGGATATCCAGTTTCGAACGGGCGGCTGCCAGCACCGCATCGGCGCGGGAGCGAGCCTTCTCGATCACGGCGTCCGCCGTGTCGTCGACCGACGCAGGATTTTGCCCCATCGCGACGTCGGCCTTTTCACGTTCAACGCGGAGGCTCTCGTCGGTCTGTTCCCGCTCTGGGGTATCCCTCTCCTCGATCGCCATACGTGACGCTACCAGCCACCCGTCGCTCCGTCACCACTCGTGCCCGCGCCCGGTGTCAACGTTGTCGAGCGGCACATGTGCATCTTCGACGAAGTGCGTGAGTCGATGAAAGGACCAGAAAATGGGGATGCGCGAAGATCGCGTCCTTGTGAAGAAGTGCAAACTTCTTCTTCGCGTCTTGCTCCGCGCACACCGCATTCGTACGCTCAGGCAACATGTCCGATTTCAACCACGTCTCAATCGCGATCATCGGTGCCGGGCTCAGCGGACTCACGCTCGCGCGCGTTCTCCATGTCAACGGCATTGCCTCCACCGTCTTCGAGCTCGATGCCTCACCTGCCGCACGTCGGCAAGGTGGACAGCTCGACATCCATCATGACACTGGGCAGGAAGCTCTTCGCGCGGCGCACCTCTACGAGGAATTTCTCGGCATCGTGCACACTGGCGCACAGGCACATCGCATCCTCGATTCGAACAACGTGCTCTTGCACGAGTCGTACGACGAGGGCAATGGCATGCGACCCGAGGTCGATCGCGGCCAGCTCCGCGCGCTTCTTCTCGACTCGCTGCCCGAAGGCGTCGTGCGCTTCGGAAAGAAGCTCGTGCGCGTGGAATCGCTGAGCGAAGGAAAACATGCACTCCATTTCGCCGACGGATCTTCGGTGACATGCGATTTGCTCGTCGGCGGCGACGGCGCTTGGTCGCGGATTCGCCCGCTCGTGTCGGAAGCGACTACAGCGTACGCGGGCATCAGCTTCGTCGAGTGCTATCTCCGCGACGCCGCAAACAAGAACCCCGAGTGTGCCAAGGTCGTGGGCGCGGGCGCGCTCTTCGCGCTTGCCCCTGGCCAAGGGATCCTCGGTCACAAAGAGAACGACGGCAGCTTGCACATCTATGTCGCCGTGCGCGCCGCGGAGTCGTGGCTGAACCAGATCGACTTCACCGATGCGCCGAAAGTGAAGCGCACGCTGCTCGAGAAGTTCGAAGATTGGGCGCCCGAGATTCGCGCGCTGATCCAGGAAGCCGAAGGCGAGCTCCTTCCGCGCCATATTTCGGCGCTTCCAATCGGTCATCGCTGGAGTGCCACGCCGGGCGTCACGCTGCTCGGAGACGCCGCGCATCTGATGTCACCGTTCGCTGGCGAAGGTGCCAACCTCGCGATGTTCGATGGTGCCGAGCTCGGCAAGGCGCTCGTAAAGCACGGCGCCGACTTCGCCTCGGCGGTGAGAGAGTACGAAGAGGCGATGTTCCCGCGCAGCGAACGATCCGCGAGAGAGTCCGCGGCGAATCAGGAAGTGTGTTTCGGTAAAGACACGCCCCACGCATTGGCGAACATGTTCAAGGGGTGGGAGGCGGCGCGGGAAGCGCAGTAGCCCGCTACCTCGTTCTCGCACTCCGCAGGTACCCGCCAGGAGTGACTCCATGGATCCTTCGGAAGTGCCGATTCATTTGGCTCTGATCGTAGAAGCCCACGCGTATCGCCACCTCGCTCGCACTCTCACCGCTGGACAAGAGCTCCTTTGCCTGCGCTATCCGGATTCGCGTCAAATAGGCGTA
>JAHFDV010000561.1 GCA_023248815.1 Myxococcales bacterium | reverse complement strand
CTTCACGCTCCAACGTCGTGTGAATCTCTTCGGGCGAGTGCTCATCTCCGATGGGCGCCCGTTGGCAGGAGCCGTCATCGAATCGCGATTCGCGATTCGCGCTCGCGCAGAGGTGGATCCAGAGGCTGCACTGAGCGACGTTCGGCTGAGCGAAGCGCGCGAGACACTCACGACGACGAGCCGCGCGGACGGCACGTTCAACCTCCCGATCGATCGCGCCGACAACCTTCCGACGGACCGCGCCGAGTTCGACTTGTACGTGAAACCCGGAAACGAAACGGGTTTGCCGTGGACGGTGAAGCCGTCGGAATTGCCCTCGGTCGGACGTGACGACAAGGAGATTGGCGATGTCGTCATTCCTGCGCCGACGGTCACGCGTCTCGTCGTCGTGAGCGACAACCTCGGTCGGGTCTCGAAGGCTCTTGTCCGAGTGCTAAAAATTCGCACGATCAACCGCGCTGCGGACCACACGACGCGTCCCATCGAAATCGCTTCGGGAACGACGGACTCGACCGGAACCGTCGACTTGCTGCTCGGCGGGTTGGCGACCGAAGAATGTCCTCCCTGAGATGATGCCGCCGCTCTAGAGCGACTCGAGCATCGTCGCGAAAGCAAATGCGTCTTCGCCGCGACCTTCGCGCTCGGCGTCTGCCTTCGCCAAAGTGAGTGCGCGCTTGTAGCGATCTTGAAAGTGCGCGCCGCCCTCGTCGATGCGAGCTGCGAGGAGGGCAATGAGGTCGTGGAAGCGCTTTTCTTCCTCGAGAAGAGAAGCGAGCTCCTCGACGATGGCGTCGTTCTTCGGGTCTGCGCGGAGCTTGTCCGTCAGCGATTCGATCGTCTCCATGCGCTGAACGGGAGCCTCTTCGATCGTGAGCGGCGACACACCTCGCGCGCCGAGCTCGTCAGCAGAATCTGAGCGTGCGCCGAGACTTTGGAGCGATTTGGCTCTGTCGCGCAGCTGAGGATCCGTCGGCGCAAGCTGGAGCGCGACGACGATGTGTCGTTCTGCCGCACGCAAGTCTCTTCGTTCGACCTCTTCGAAACGCGAAGCCGTGACCAGCGCGTCTTTCGCGACGGCCGCATCCTTCTTGTCGAGGATGGCGCCTTCGACCTTGCTGCGGAGACGCGCGTACGCGAGTGACGCGTTTTCGCGATCGTGAAGCTCGACACGGAGACGTCCTTCGAGTGCGAGGCTCGCGATCGTCGCTCGTGCGCCGAGCTTTGCGAGCAAGTAGAGGGCGAGGGGAGTGTCGCCGAGATCGCGTCCGAGAATCTCGGCGAGATCGAGCGTCGCCTCCGGGATGAAGTCCGCATCGGGAGCGCGCTCGATCGACTGCTGAAGCAACGCGGCGCCTCGCTTCGCGTCCCCTTCGAGCGAAAGACCGCGACCCAGGCTTGCGAGGAGCGCGGGATCGTTCGGGCGATACCGAAGCGCACGGCGGAGAGCGCGAACCGCAGAAATACCCTTGTTTCTCTCTTCGAATGCGACTCGTCGCCAGACGGAGAGCTTCGTGTCTTCGGTCGTCGCAAGTGCCTCGAGTAGCTCTGCGTCGACCTCCGCGCGATCGATACGCCCGAGCTCGAGGTTGCGACGAAAGCGTTCCCAGAGAAGCGCTTCACTCCGCGGCGCGCGTTGAACCGCGCGATCGATCCAGGTGAGCGCGAGAGAAGCGTCGCGTGTGAGCTCAGCGCACTTTCCGAGAAGGAGGGCGGCGAGGGAAGGCGCAGTCTCGGCTTCCGCGGCGCGCAGATAAAGCGCAATGGCCTCTTGGGTGTCGCCGCGACGCTCGTAGAGCTCCGCGCGAACGATATCCAGCACGAGATCCGCGCCGGCCTTGAACGACAACGCAGCTTCTTCGCGGCCGCGATGAAACCGATCGATCTCGAGGATGCGCGCAAGCACTTCGACGCTGTCGGGCGCGTCTTCGAGGGCAGCTAGCGCAAGCGATCGCGCCTTGTCGTGTTGAGAACGCGCCATCGCGTCGTCGATGGGAGAAAGCCGGTGCGCCCATTCTTTGGCGAGCACCGTCGGCTCATCTGGCTCGATGCCGGCTGCGTCACGCGCGAATTGAAGGATCCAAGCGTCGTGCGCGTGCGTGAGCACGTTGGGACGAATGCCCTCCGAAGTCGGCACGCGAAAACCGCGCGACGGTAAAAGCTGACGCAATATGGCGGTGCCGAGCTCCTTCGCTTCGAAGACGGAGCCGCGTTGCTCGAGCGGCGCGAGCGCCGACATGAGCTGGAATGCAGCGGCGAGAGGAGTCGCCGTGAGGCCGAGTCCTCGAGGACGGTCGACGATGAAAATCGCTTTGTCGTCTTCGGCGTCCACACGGAGATCGAACGCCAACGATGCTTTGGCGAACGACACCGAGATCTTCGCCCCACGGCGCTCGGGACGAATGTGCACGTGATCAGCGCGGAGAATCGTGCGTGCCTCGTGTTCGAGCAGCCGCGCAACGCTCTCCTTCGGCGCTTCGATCACCAAGCGCTCGAGGCGACCTTGACGATGACGAAACGCGTCGATGCCGCCCGACACATCGACCGGAAACTTCAACTTTGGAAACGACCATGCGAGCTCGGAGATGCGAAGCGGGCCGAGAGCGAGAGGACGCGTGAGCTCGATGCCGACACCATCGCGAGAAATCGCGAGGCGGAACTCTCCTTCATCACCCTTCGCATTGCCCTTTTGCGGCGTGGCGGCGGGGGTGACGGCTTTGCGCAGAGGCTTCATGGGCAACGCATTAGGGTATCAGGCCGGATCGGCTCGCACCGCTTTTTGCGGCGATTTTCCTGTGGGATCGCCCCGATTGGACCCGACCGGTGCTAAGAAATGGCTCCGTGAGGGCCGAGCATCTTTTCGAGAACACGAAGGATCTCGAGGCGCGTGGCGGTCAGAGAGCCCTCACGGCGCTCGTCGAGCGTGCCATCGAGCACTCGCGTCCGCTCCTCATCGAGGCAGGGACGGGCATCGGCAAGACCCTCGCGTACTTAGTGCCCGCGATTCTCTCGGGAAAAAAAGTCGTCATCTCGACGGGGACGCGTGCGCTGCAAGACCAAGTGTTCCTGCGCGAAGTGCCGCGGGCCTATCAACTGCTCGGCCGAGAGTTCAACCCCGACGAAGTCACGCTCATGAAGGGGTTGACGAACTACTTGTGTAAGCGGCGCGCCGAGTCGATGACGAGCTCGCTCGATCCGCGGGCGGTTGACCTTCTCGCGTGGTCGAACGAGACCGCCCACGGAGACGTTGCGGAGACCGACATTCCCGAGAACGACAACGTGTGGCGTCTCTTGCAGTCGTCCTCGGAGACGCGCGTGGGTTCGGGGTGCCGTCACTACGACACGTGCTTCGTGACGGCGATGAAGCGTCGCGCAGAGGACGCTCAGATCGTGATCGTGAACCATCACCTCTACTTCGCGGACCTCTCGCTCCGAACGGGGCCGCGGGGGTCGTACGCGTCGGTCATTCCGCCACACGACGTCGTCATTTTCGACGAAGCGCATCAGCTCGAAGACGTGGCGATGATGTTCTTCGGGATGCAGCTCTCGATGGCGCGCATCGAACAGCTCGCGAAAGACGCCGAGCGTCTCGGCCTCGTCAAAGTTCCGGCGACGATGTCGCTCGTCCGGTCGCTCCGCGAGCACGGAGATCGCCTCCTGCGGCTGGTAACTGAGACGCCCGAAGGCGAAATCGTCCTTCCGAAAGCCGAGATGCTCGCGGTGCGCGATGCGTCGTTGGCGTTGG
>JAHFDV010000560.1 GCA_023248815.1 Myxococcales bacterium | reverse complement strand
ACACGATCGACATTCAAGACTTCGTCGATCGCGCCGACATCCCTTCGGCGTACTTCGAAAAACCGTACTTCATGTCTCCCGATGGGCGTTCCTCGAAGGCCTACGCCGTCCTCCGTGACGTTCTCGAAAAGAAGAAGCTCGCGGCCGTCGCGCTCGTCGTCATCCGTACGAAGCAACGTCTCTGTGCGATCTTGGCCGACAAGAACGGACTCGTGCTCGAGACCCTGCGATTCGCCGACGAGCTCAAGGACGCGAAGGACGTCATCGATGCGCCCGCGCGCGCGGCCGCCAGCGAGAAGGAGCGCGAGCTCGCAGAGCAGCTCGTCGAGAACCTTCGCGGCGAGTGGGATCCGAAAAAATACAAAGACACTTTCAAGATCGAGATCATGAAATCGATCGAAACGAAGGCGAAGACGGGCAAGATGCCGGTCACGCGTGCACCGCGTGTCGCTTCTGGCGTCACGGATCTCGTTGCCCTCTTGAAGAAGAGCGTCGCCAACGTCTCGAAGGAGGCCCCTTCGAAGTCCGCGCGCAAAACGAAAAAGAAGGCGGCGTAATCCGTGGCAGCCGCGAAGAAGAAGAAGAAGAAAAAGGCGACCGCGCCCGGCGCGAAGAAGACCAAGCGCGCCAACAAGAAGACCGCTCCTGGCGCGCCGAAGGCCAAGAATCGCTCTTCGGGGGCGCGCGCGTCATCGTCGGACAAGCTCCTCCGCAAATATCGAACGATGCGCGACTTCGATGTGACGACGGAGCCATCCGGAGAAAGCGCGGTCGATGCCAACACCGGTCTTTCGTTCGTGGTTCAACGCCACGACGCCACGCGGCTCCACTACGACTTTCGCCTCGAGCTCGACGGCGTCCTGAAGAGCTGGGCGATCCCGAAAGGTCCGAGCTTGATCCCTGGCGAGCGACGACTCGCCGTCGAAGTCGAAGATCACCCGCTCGACTACGGCGGGTTCGAAGGCGCGATTCCAGAAGGTCACTACGGGCAAGGGCACGTCCTCATTTGGGACGAAGGAACGTGGATGCCGACGGGCGATCCGCACGAAGGGCTCGCGAAGGGAAAGCTCTCCTTCACGATGAAGGGCGAAAAGCTGAACGGTGGATTTTCGCTCGTGCGACTCCACGGCAAAGGCGGAAAATCCGAGAAGAAGAGTCCGTGGCTTCTATTGAAGTCGAACGACGATTTCGCCGCGAAGAAAAACTCGCGCGACGTCACCGCGCCGTCCAAGGTTCCGGCGCTCACGCAGTTCGAGCCGCAGCTCGCGACACTCGTCGACGCACCCCCCGAAGGCGATCTTTGGATCGCCGAGCCGAAGCTGGACGGGTATCGCGCGGTGGCTTCGCTCGAGGACGGAAAGGTCGCCATCAAATCGCGGAGTGGTCAGGACTACACCGCCCGTTTCTCGGAGATCGCCGAAGCGCTGAAGGCGCTCCCGATCCAGTCGGCCGTGTTCGACGGCGAAGTGTGTGCGCTCGACGACGAGGGCCGTCCGAGCTTCCAGAAGATGCAAGGGGCCGGCAAGCCGGGGGGCGATGCGCACTTGGTCTATTTCGTTTTTGACCTTCTTTTCTTGGATGGATTCGACGTTCGGAATCGTCCGCTCGAAAAGCGCAAGGCGATGCTGAAGTCGATCCTCGCGCCGCGCCAAACGAAAGCGGCGGGTCCGCGAGCTGCGACCGTCCTTTCCTACGTCTCCGACGTCGAGGGCGAAAAAGCGGGAGACCTTCTCGCGCTTGCTTGTGAACATCACGCCGAAGGCATCGTCATGAAGCGCAAGGATCGGCCCCACGTCCCTTCACGCACGCGCGATTGGGTGAAAGTGAAGTGCGGCCGTCGCCAGGAGCTCGTCATCGTCGGCATGACGAAGCCGCGAGGAAGTCGCGTCGCAATGGGCGCGCTTCTTCTCGGAGTACACGATGACGAAGGCGAGCTTCACTACGTGGGGAAGGTGGGAACGGGCTTCGACGACGCGACACTTCGCACGGTTCAGAAGAAGCTTGCCCCTCTCGTCACCAAAGAATCACCGGCGAGCGATGCGCCAAGAATGAAAGACGCGACTTGGGTGAAACCCGAGCTCGTCTGTGAAGTGTCGTTCTCGGAATGGACGGACGGCGGTGCGCTGCGTCATCCAGTTTTTCTAGGTCTCCGCGAAGACAAGAAAGCGAGCTCCGTCGTGCGCGAAAAAGAACTGCATGTGAGGAAGAAAAAGTCGGCCGACAAAACGCGCTCCAAAAGCGCAAAACAGTCCGAGGATGCGGACGCATATGGCGAAGCCACCCGCGCGAAGAAAGCCCACGGCACCGTGACGGCGCGCACCTTGCGAGGTGAATGGCAAAGTCGCGAAAAGGGCGCGCCGCCGGAGGTGAAGCCCCCTCTCGCCAAATCTCGCGTGAGCAAGCGGACGCCCGCCAAAAAAGCGTCCGCGAAGAGCCCACCTACAAAGCAAGTAAAGGTCGCAGGCGAAATCCCGCGCGGCATGCGGCTCACGCATCCCGAACGTGTCGTCGAGAAAGTCTCGGGACTCACGAAGCTGGACCTCGCGCGCTATCACGCGACGGTGGGGCCTCTGATGCTCCCCTATCTCGAAAAGCGTCCACTCGCGCTGGTGCGCTGTCCCGATGGCACGGACGGTACGTGCTTTTTTCAAAAGCAGCGGACGCCAGGCATGCCTGATTCCATCCTCGGATCGCGAGATGGAAAGAACTCTCTCCTTTACGTCGAGAGTCTCGAAGGACTCCTCGGGCTCGTACAGTTCGGTGCCGTCGAGCTCCATGGCTGGGGAGCGCGTCTCCCCGATGTCGATCATCCCGATTGGTTCGTCATCGATCTCGATCCGGATGTCGGATTGCCTTTCAAAAAGGTCGTCGATGCGGCGCTCGCACTTCGTGACATGTTTTCGCAGATGCAGCTCGAGTCGTTCGTAAAAACGACCGGTGGGAAAGGGCTACACGTCGTCGTACCGGTGCGCCCGCGGCTCGACTTCGACGCGGTCAAAGACTTCACGCACACGATCGCCAAGGCGTTCGTTCAGGCCGACCCAAAAGGGTTCGTCGACGTGATGACGATCGCGAAGCGAAAGCACAAGATTTTCATCGACTACCTTCGCAATGGCAAGGGAGCGACGGCGATCCTCCCTTACTCGGTGCGTGCACGTGCCAACCTTCCTGTCGCGATGCCCGTCGCTTGGGAAGACCTGAACGACGTGAATCCCCAAGACTTCACCGTCGCAACGGTCCCGAAGATTCTAGAAAAACGAACGACCGACCCATGGGAGGCTTTTTGGACGAAGCAAGAGCTCCACGTGACGGGGGCGAAGTCCAAAAAGAGCGCTTGAGCGCTGCATGAAGGCGGGGCGAGCGTTTTCGCCACACCTTTCGGTCGTTGTGCGCGGGCAAACCCGACATCGCAGGTCATTTCGCAGGCACGCAGCATGCAAAACAACGTGCCCATGGCCGCCCCTCCTTCGCTTCCCGTCCTACCACGCCGCACGAGTAGCCTCCCACCGAGGCCCTCGCTTTGGCAGGAGAAACTCGACACGCTCGAGGCGGGGCAAGAGGAGGAACGCATCACCTCCGACATGACGTTCGACGTGACGATCATCGGGGGCGGCATCACGGGACTCACCGCGTCGATTCTCCTCGCAGAGGCCGGGCTCAAGGTCGCCGTGCTCGAGGCGCGGTTCATCGGAACGGGCGTCTCGATTGCGACGACGGCACACGCGACGGCGATCGTCGATGCCCGGTAT
>JAHFDV010000559.1 GCA_023248815.1 Myxococcales bacterium | reverse complement strand
AGCCCTTGTGCATGAGGACCGCGACGAGCTCGCCGCGCGCAGTCCCCTTCGCTGCAATCCACGAAGCAACGGATGACGACAGCTGATCGAGCTCGCGATAAGTGAGGCGACGGCTCCCCGCAACGACAGCGAGCGCTTCGGGTGACGCGGCCGCATTGCGCAAGAAGAGCTCGTCGAGCGCGATGCCGGACGGTGCTCGCAGTGCCGGCGCTTCGGGAAGGCTCGGCACCCGACCCGGCGTCTCTTTCGATTGCCAGTTTTTCGGTTCGGCGAGCGCTTCCAGGATCTCGATGTACGCGGCCCACATCGCGTCGATGAAGCCCGCTGGAAATAGCTCTTCGACGACGTCCCAGCTCACGGTGAGCTCGTCTTCGTCCTCGCCCATTTGATGGTCGAGCCAGACTTGCGGCGTCTGCGTGAGGTAGTACCCCATCACGAACTCGCTCGCTTCACCCGGATCAGCTCCCCGCGGGAGACCGAGCACAGAAGTGAAAACGATCGGAATGGTGAGCGCATCGCCCGTGGCCCGCATGCGCGCCATTTCACGAATGAGGCGGACACCGCTGACGTAGCGATTTTCGAGCGCCTCGATGAGCCGACCTTGCAAGCCCTTCGCGCGCTCCTCGAACGTCGACGGTTTGCTGAAGTCCGTGTCGACGAACGTGATCGAGGTGAAGTCGCCGACGATCTCGTTGATTTGCGGATGAAACGGGAGACGGTTGAAGAGCGTCACGGTCAGCGCAAAACGCGCACTTCCGCTGAAGGCGTAGAGCATTTCCGAGAACGCAGCCATGACGGCACCCGATGCGCTGAGTCCGGCCTTTCTCGCCTGCGCGCGGTACGATCGCCACTTGGCGGCCTCGAGACGGTACGCGCGGCGCACGAATCGCGGCTTTTCGATCGCTCGAGGAAGCGTCGCGAGCGGCAAGTCGGGCGCTCCCGGAAAGTCCGGAAGGCGCGCGCGCCAATATTCCAAGCTTCGGCGAAAGGTCTCCGACTCCTGGAATGCGACTTCGGTGAGCACGTAGTCGCGGAAGGAGACGCCAAGCCGCGGAAGGTCCGCGTCGGGCATCTCGTAGAGGACGCCGAGATCACCCGCCATGGTGAGAAGGCTTCCGGCATCGGCGATGAGAAGGTCGATCGAGAAGTGAATGCGACTGCCACCGCCGGGCAATGAAGACACGCGCATCTCGAAGAGCGGGAAGCGATCGGCTTGGTGAAGCTGATGCCCCATTCGTTCGCGCGTCGAAAGCAATGCGCGCTCCGCATCTTCGGACGACTTCTCGCGCAGGTCGTCGACCTCGATCACGTAGTCCGGCACGGCTGGCAAGATCCACTGCATCGCATCGTCCGTGACGATGCCGCGGAGCATTTCATGTCGCGCGATGAGTCGGCAAAAAGCGGCTTCGAAGCGCGGGACGTCGAGGTTTGGATGCGCCACCTCGAAATACACGTGACAGGAGACGTTGCCGATTTCGTATTCGTTCGTTCGGCCGAGCCAATACGCCTGTTGGATTTCGGTGAGCGGGAAAGGTTCGTGCCGCTCTTCGGGGTGAGCTTCGACGGTGGGAAGGTTGACCACGTTCTTGTCGCCTTCGCCGCTCTGGATCGCCGCAGCGAGCGCGCGAATCGTGCCGGACTGATAGAGCACCTTCAGCGGCAACTGGACGCCGTACGCATGGCGAACTTGCGTCATCACCTGAATCGCGAGGAGCGAATGGCCCCGAAGCTCGAAGAAGTTGTCGGTCACGCCGATCACTTCGACGCCCAAAACGTTTTGCCAAATGCCGACGAGAGCGTCCTCGATGGGATTGCTCGGCGGGACGTAGTCGGACGCGAGGTCGCGGGTCACTTCGACGGCGGGGAGCGCACGACGATCGATTTTTCCACTCGAAGTGAGCGGGAGTGCCGTCAATGGCACGATGAACGTCGGCACCATGTACGACGGAAGTGCGCGGCCGAGCTCCGTCGTCACGCGTCTCGCGTCGATGGTCTGGCCGGCCTGAGGCACGCAGTACGCGACGAGCGTTTTGTCGCCGGAGCGATCTTCGCGGACCGTGACGACGGTCTCCTTGATCTCCGGCAAGCGGAGCAGCGTCGACTCGATCTCTCCGAGCTCGATGCGGTAACCGCGCACCTTCACTTGATGATCGATGCGTCCGAGATATTCGAGGTCGTTCGCATTGTTCCAGCGCGCGAGGTCGCCCGAACGATAGAGGCGCGCACCTTCCCCATCGGGATCGGGCACGAATCGTTCGGCCGTGAGATCCGGACGATTGAGGTATCCGCGCCCCAGCTGGTCTCCACCGATCATCAGCTCGCCGACGATCCCACGGTCGAGCGATCGCAGGTCTGGGCGCATGATTCGGATCTGTGTATTCCACACAGGTTTGCCAATCGGAATTCGCGAGCCTTTCGAGATGCCGTCACTCGCGTTCCAGAACGTGACGTCGATGCTCGCTTCGGTGGGACCGTAAAGATTGACGAGATCGACTCGGGGAAGGCGCTGTTTGAACGCTTCGATGTTCTCGGGAGAGAGCGCCTCACCGCTGACGAAGACGCGCCGAAGATCCGCGCATTCTCCGTCGCGAATTTCCGCGAGGAAAGGCGTCAGCATCGAGGGAACGAAGTGACAAACGGTGACGCGCTTGTCGGAGATCAAGTCGACGAGGTACCGGGGATCGCGGTGTCCGCCCGCTTTCGCGATGACCATCGTCGCGCCGACGGCGATGGGCCAAAAGAGCTCCCAGACGGAGACGTCGAAGCTCGGAAGCGTCTTGTGGAGGACGACGTCCTTCGACGTCAGAGGGTAGGCAGAATGCATCCATTCGATGCGATTGCGCATGCCCGTGTGGACGTTCATCGCTCCCTTGGGACGACCCGTGGAGCCCGAAGTGAAGATGACGTAAGAAAGCTGCGCCGGATGAACCGCCTTCGCACGTTCTCGTGCAGGAGCGTCTGTCAGGGCTTCGAAGGAGACCTCCAACGTCTTGCGCGCGGGATCTTCGAAAGAGTCTCCCTTTGCCTTCACGATGAACGTTGCGCGCGCGTCGTCGACCATCGAGGCGATACGCTCGGAGGGAAGCTCGGGATCGAGCGGCAAGTACGCGCCGCCCGCCTTCAAGATCGCCCATGCTGCCAACGTGAACTCGGCGGAACGAGCGACGCGAATGCCGACGACGCTTTCGCGACGAACGCCCAACTCCTCCAGGCGCTCGGCCAAGCGGTCGACGTGTCGCTCCCACTCGTCGTAGGTGAAGGAGCGATCGCCATCGATCACCGCAACGCCCGATCGATGTGCCCGCGCGGCGCGTGCCAATGTGTCTGGAATCCAAGGCCATTCGAGCTTCTGCGTTTTGCCGCGTTCGATCGACCGGAGCTCTTGTCCGCGCGCTTCGGGCGCGACGCTTTCCTCTAGCGTCTCGACATCGACGGAAGCCGTGGAGCTACGTTGAACTTTCGTGAGAACGGCGAAGAACTTGTCGGCGAAAATTTCGATCGTCGCCGCGTCGAACATCTCGGGGCGATACTCGAAAACGAAGCGGCCGGTCCCATCCGAGAGAGGATTCACGACGATGCGGAGGTCGAGCACGGCGGTATGGCGCGCCGTCGGCGGCATTCCACGCACTTCGATCGGCAGCGTCTTGTCTTGTGAGAGGTCTCGTTGCCCGAAGTTTTGGAGAAGGAGGGCAACGTTGTAGAGGCCTTCGCGCTCCACGGTGCGACCGTTACGACGCCGCGCTTCTTCT
>JAHFDV010000558.1:2576-3775 GCA_023248815.1 Myxococcales bacterium | reverse complement strand
CGGCTTGGCGACAACTTTGCTCGATGCGACGGCGCTTGCGGAGGTGTGCGGCGTCGCTCCTGATTTCGAGCTTTCATCGGCGGCGGTCTCGGTCGGCTGAACGGCGGGAACGATGTTCGGGCGCGCGCTCGCCGCTGCAAGGTCGGGACTCACGCGGCTCGATCGCGTCACTCCGAACCCGATGAGCGCGAGCGCCACGACGCCGGCGCCCGCGTATGCAAACACTCTGCGTCGCTGCGTCTTCTTTTGCTGCGTCGTGCTCGTGTCTTCCCAGCTCGCGGCCGTCATCTGCAACTGCGGCGCGCTGTGCGGCGAGCTCGGTGCCATGGGAGAAAGACGCAACGAGGAATCCTCACCGAGCGTTTGGGCGAGCAGCGACGGGCTGCTCAAGGGATCCAGTGGAATCTTCCCGGCCGATTTCGCGGAGTCCAAGCTCAGCCGCTTGAGCGCGGCGATCTTCAATTGATGCTCGGGGCCGGCGAAGGCGAGAAGGGCTTCGCCCAATTCGACGACCGACGGGAAGCGCTTGTCTGGCTTCTTCTCCAAGCAGTGTAAAATCGCCGCCTCGATCTCGATCGGCGCTTCTGGAATCAGCGCGCGCAGCGGCTTCGGATCGGACTCGATGACGTTCGCGAACACCTCGCCGACCGTCTCGCCTTCGAACGGCGTCGTTCCGGTGAGGAGCTCGAACAGAATGACCCCGAGCGACCAAATGTCTGCGCGGTTGTCCACGCTCTTCGAGCTGCGCAACTGCTCGGGAGACATGTAGAGCGGCGAGCCGAGCGTCGCTTTCGTCGCCGTGAGCGACGTCTCACCGCGCTCCGCCTGCTTCGAAATTCCGAAGTCGAGCACCTTGATGATCGCTTCGTTCGCAGAAAGCTTCGAGAGAAACAGATTGGACGGTTTGAGATCGCGGTGAACGATCCCGCGTGCATGCGCCCTTCCCACGCCGTCGATGACCTGGAGAAACCAATCGATCGCTTGGGGTTGCGGCACAGGGCCATCGGCCGTGATCTGCCCGAGGTCGCGCCCTTCGAGATATTCCATCACCATGTAGGGGAGGTGACCTTCGTGGCGACCGAAGTCCATCACCTTGCAGATGTGTTCGCTCTTCACGCGCATCGCTGCTTTCGCCTCGTTGACGAAGCGCGCCACCATCTCTTCGCTCGCGACGGCGGCCTCGTTCAGCACCTTCACTG
>JAHFDV010000558.1:0-2566 GCA_023248815.1 Myxococcales bacterium | reverse complement strand
CGATGACGCCAACGACGCGGTACTTGTCCGCGATGAGGGCTCCGATGGGGAAGTCCGCCATGATCCGGGGATTGTAGGGCAAAACGTCGTTGTCGTCTTGACTTACAGGGTGCTACTTGTCTTCGACTTTTTCGATGCTTGGCAATTCGAGGGAGACAACCGCACTTCCGCGAGAGAGCGTTTCGGCGACATGTAGGTCGAAGAGAAGTGAAACGGGCGTCGGGCCTTCTTCGGCGACGAGCACCTGCTCGATCTTCCAAACTTCGTCGTCGCGCGAAACGACGCGAAAGTGTGCAGCCGCTCGTGCATCGGCATCGTCGCGGAGCCGTCCTTCGTTTGAGAAGAGCACGTCGAGAAACGCATCGATGCGCTGTGGCGTGATTGTCGCTCGCGACGAATTCGGAGCGAGTCCTGTCGGCGCCATGTCGGCGAGAAGATCCATCGCGGAGGTCGTGTTGCCGCGCGCGAAGGCACGCACGATGGAGAATGCAGCGTTGCGCGCCAAGACTTCCATCTCGCGCGGCGAAAGCTTCGGCGGTGGCTCTTCTTCCACTTTGGCGTTCGCGGGGAGGAGCTCCGTGCGTCCGTCGCGCAAAGCCTCCCACTCGTCGACGAGCGTCGAGTCGATCTCGCGCACGATCGTTTCGAAGAAGACGCCCATCTCTTCGATCGCGGGCGTCTTGATCTCCGATGGAAGCCCCGTCTTCAAGACGCGAACGATCTCGGAGAGGTAGCGCAGCAAGAGCCCTTCCCCGCGCTCGAGACCGACGTCTTTCACGTAGTCGCTGAACGAATAGAACCCCTCGTACATCTCGCGGCCGATGCCCTTCGGACGGATGTTCTCGCCGTCGACCCAAGGGTGCTGCTTCACGAACGCGTTGAACGTGGCGTAGATGAGCTCGGCTTCGGGCTTCGGGTAGTCGATCTTTTCGAGCGCGACTTCGCGCTCTTCGAAAGGGACGCCTTGCGATTTGAGCTCGCCGATCTTCTCGCGCTTCAGCTTGTCGACCTGGCGATACAAGATGAAGTCAGGATTCTCCAAAATGGATTCTGCGAAAGAGAGAACCGAAAGGGCATACGTCGGACTCTCGGGGTCGAGCACCGCGATTCCCTCCACGAGAAAAAGCGACAGCGTGCGATCGAGCGCAAAATCAGGCTGAAGATCGGGATTGGTGACGATCCGACGCCCGCCGGTCGAAGTCTCAATCCATTCGAGGATGCCTGCATCGAGGAGCGCACTGACCATCGAGATCGCCTTGCGACCGTGATTGCGTTTGTCGGTCTTGCGGTCGTGCGAGCGATGAATGAGACGCGCGAGTGGCATCGCACCTTCGTTGCGCGAGAGCATCGAGAGAATCATTCCGTGGCTCACTTTGAAGCGCGAGACGAGCGGCTCGGGAGCGGCAGCGACGAGACGTTCGAAGGTCTTCTCGTCCCAGTGCTGATAGCCGCGATCCGGCGGCTTCTTCCGCACGATGCGCTTCTTCTTCACGGGATCCGTTCCCGCCTTGGCTTCGAGTCGGGCGTTTTCGATCACGTGCTCCGGCGCCAGGACGACGACGTCTCCCTCCGTGTCGAACCCACGCCTTCCCGCCCGGCCCGCCATCTGATGAAAATCGCGCGCCGAGACGATCGTCGTCTTTTCACCGTCGAACTTGCAGAGCTTGGTGAGCACCACCGTGCGAATCGGAATGTTGACGCCGACGCCCAACGTGTCCGTCCCCGAGATGATCTTGAGGAGACCCGTCACCGCGAGACGCTCCACGAGGCGCCGATATTTCGGAAGAAGTCCCGCGTGGTGAACACCCACTCCGAGCTTCAAAAAGCGCTGAATCGTCTTGCCGAACGGGCTCGTGAAACGCGTTCCTTTCAGCGCCTCCGTGAGCGCTTTTTTCTCTTCCTTCGTCGTCCAATCGATCGACGTGAGGTTCTGCGCTTCTTCCACCGCGTCACGCTGCGTGAAGCTCACTACGTAGGCGGGCACTTTTCCTTGGCGCAAAAGCTCGCGCACTACTTCGTGCAGCGCGACGACCTTGTAGTGAAAGTGCAAGGGAACGGGACGATGCGTCGACCGCACGACGCGCACTTCTTTGTTAGTGAGCTTTTCGATTGCGTCCGCGAACGGAGTCTCGTCACCGATGGTCGCAGACATCAGCAAGAAGCGTGTCTGCGGCAGCGTCAAGAGCGGGACCTGCCAGGCGACGCCGCGATCGCGATCGGCGTAGTAGTGGAACTCGTCCATCACGAGATCGTCGATGGGCGCGAGCCCGCCGTCGCGCAGCGCCATGTTCGCGACGATCTCGGCGGTGCAGCAAATGATCGGAGCATCGCGATTGACGGAAGCGTCGCCCGTCATCAGGCCGACGTTTTCTGCGCCGAACTCTTCGATGAGCGCGAAGAACTTCTCGTTCACCAGCGCCTTGATCGGGCACGTGTAATAAGAGCGCCTCCCCTTCGCGAACGAGAACGCATGCATCGCGAGCGCGACGAGCGACTTTCCCGAGCCCGTCGGCGTATTGAGAATGACGTGCGTGCCCTCTGCGAGCGCGAGAATCGCCTCTTCTTG